>CAZNMV010000047.1:0-13450 GCA_964573835.1 uncultured Aestuariivita sp.
GAGGCCCGCCCACCACCTCGCCGGCGCGCTCGGCGTCGACATCGGGGTTCTCGAACAGGCCCATCTGGAACATGGGCGTGAGGATGCGCCGCATCGACTCGTCGAGCCGCTCTTCGGTGGTGAACTTCACCAGGCTCAGCCCTGCGAAATGCACCTTCCCGTTGTCGCGGATCGCTTCGAGATGCTGCAGCACCTCGGGGCTGAACTTCGCGCGGATTTCCTCGACCAGTTCACGGTGGCGGGGAAAGCCATAGCGCACCTGCAGATAGGTGATGGTCGGGTCCACCTTCAGCGCGCGCAGCGTCGTGTGGTTCCAGCCATATTCGAAGATCTTGCCGGGGTTGCGCTCCCACGTATCGGCGTCCGAGCGGTAGATGACCTTCGCCTCCGGCACCCGCGCGGCGAAGGTGAGAAAGCCGTCCATCGCATGCGGCGCCACCATCAGCCCGACGACATTGGTGCCCGGTTTCACATGCGGCTTCACCCGCTGGAAGTAGTCGTGCGAGATGGGCGCCTCGAAGACGGTGGCCAGCTTGATCAGGATGCCGTCCTGGTTCGCGAGATCCTCGGCGAAATGCATCGCCGGGGTGAAGTCGTCGAAGGCCACGAACAGGTCCACCCAATCATAGGCGGGCGCCAACGGCATCTCGATTTCCGTGATGATCCCGTTGGTGCCATAGGCGTGGGAGACGCGCGCCAGTTCCTCGCCCCGGAAGTCGAGCACGCGCGGCTCCTCCTCCATCGTCACGACGCGCAGGCGGATGATGTTGCCCAGATCGCGCAAGCTGCCCCAGGTGACCGAACCCACGCCGCCCGATCCGCCCGCGATGAAGCCGCCGATCGTCGCCGTCGCCCAGGTGGACGAGAACATGCGCAATTCCTGCCCCGAATGGGCAATGCACTGGGCATCGACGTCCTTGAGCAGCACGCCCGGTTCGCAGATCACTCGGCCCGGGTGGATCTCCTTCACGCGGTCCATCTTGTGCAGATGCATCACGCAGCCGCCTTCCAGCGGCATGGCCTGGCCGTAATTGCCCGTGCCCGCACCGCGCGTCGTCACCGGCACGTCATGGGCATAGCAGACCTTCAGCACCTCGATCACTTCCGCCTCGGACTTCGGCGAGACGACGAAATCGGCGCTGACATGGTCGAGCCGCGATTTCAGGACCGGCGAATACCAGAAGAAATCCCGGCTTTTCGACTTGATGGCGCTTTCGCTCTTCTCGATGTCGAGATGGGCAAGCGCCTCTTTGGCGGCGGCGACGTTGGGCTTCATGCGGTCCTCATCAGGTGGTCGAGTTCGGAATAATCGGGCAGCGTCCGGTCGATGGCGCGGCCTTGCCGCAGCACGATCCGGTCGGATTGCGGGCGCGAGAACAGCTCGGTCCAGCCGCGCGCGCGGAAGATGACCAGATCGGCGGGCGCGCCGGGGGCCAGCGACGGCGCGGCTAAGCCGCAGGCGGCGGCAGGGTTCGAAAGGCAGGCCCGGCTCCAATCCGCGTCGGAATGGTCGAGCTGCCCGATCCGCGTCGCCTCGCGCATGACTTCGAGCATGTCCATGTCGCCATAGGCATAGAAGGGATCGCGGGTGTTGTCGCTGGCGAAAGAGATGTTGATCCCCCGCGCCTTCATCTCGTGCACCAGCGTGATGCCGCGCCCGCGCGGGGTGCGGGACGCGTGGCGGTCCTGCAGGTAGAGGTTGCACATGGGCAGGCTGACGATGTTCAGCCCGGCCTTGGCGACGACATCCAGCGTATCCATCGCGCGGGCCTCGGCTTGGGTGGACAGCGAACAGCAATGGCCCACCACGATGGGCGCATCGAACCCCATCTCCAGCGCCACTTCGGCGATGGCGCGCAAGCTTTCCGCGCCGGGGTCCATGGTCTCATCGGCGTGGAAATCGGCGGAGAGGCCCCGCTCCATCGCCAGACGGAAGAAGGTGCGCAGACGGTCGCGCAGGTCGGGGACGGGATAGCTCACGACACCCAGCACACCTCCATGCTGCGCCACAAGATCGGCGGTATGGGCAAAGGGGCCATCTGCGGTGATCGCGTCGATGCCCACGAGGCACGAGGCCTGCAGATCGATCCGCCCCGCCCATGCGTCGCGCAGTTCGGCGAAGACCGGCCAGCTGATGTCGTCCTGCGGGGAAAGGCTGTCGAGATGGGTGCGGATCGCGCGCGTCCCGTGCGCATGGGCGCAGCGCAGCGCGAAATCCATCCGGGTGCGCACGTCCCCGGGGGACCAGTTGGCGGCGCGGTCGGCGCCCACGGTGGCCAGCGCGCCGGGGAAGGTCCCGTCGGGGTTCGGCGCGCGGCCCCAGATATGGCCCTTGTCGAGATGGGTGTGCATGTCGACGAAGGCGGGCATGACGATCGCGCCGCCCATGTCGACGGGTGTGCCGCCGCCTTCGGCGATGCGATCCCCGTTCAGCGACAGCGACGTCTGCACGAGGTCCTCCGGACGGCCGAGCAGCCAGCCGGGCACGGTCACGTTATCGAGCCGCAGCGGGCCCGCGGGAAGCGTCCGGAAATCCATCACCCCTCCCGCTTCAGCGCGCTTTCATGCCATTTGCGCAAGGCCAGATGGCTGATGATGCTCATCACCGCGAAGATCACCACCCCCATGAGCGAGATCAGGATGAGCGCCGCATAAAGCCGCCCGAAGTTGAACCGATAGGACGCCTCGAGCAGCGTCGAGGCAAGGCCGAGCCCGGTGCCCGCGCGCCCGATCACGAATTCGGCCACGACCGCCCCGATCAGCGCAAGCCCCCCCGCGATCTTGAGACCGCCCAGGAAGAAGGGCAGCGCCGACGGCGCCGCGAGATAGCGCAGGCGCTGCCAGCGCGTGGCGCCGTAGATGGTGAAGAGGTCCTGAAGGTTGTGGTCGGCAGACTTGAGCCCGATGGTCGTGTTCGACAGGATCGGGAAGAAGGCCACGATCCAGGCGCACAGAAGTGCCGCGACAAAGGCGCTTTCCACGTAGATCTGCAGCAGCGGCGCGACCGCGATGACCGGCGTCACCTGCAGGATGACCGCGTAGGGAAAGAACGACATCTCGGCCCATTTCGACTGGGTGAAGGCCACCGCCAGCGCCACGCCCCCGATCACCGCCATGAACAGCGCCAGAAGGGTCAGCCGACCCGTCGTCAGCAAGGCGGGCCACAGAACGGCCCAGTCCGCCACCAGCGACTGGGCGACGCGCACCGGCCCCGGCAGGATGTAATGCGGCACCTCGGCCAGTGTGACATAGAGATGCCAGGCCAGCACCGACAGCACCAGCACCAGTGACGGCAGCGTCCATTTCGCGATGCGGTTGATGCGCTCGCGCCGGGCGCGGGCGGCCTCCTCGGCGTCGATCACCGGGGCATTGGTGCCGGGTTCGGCAAGGCTCATGCTGCGATCTCCATCGCCTGATGCAAGGCGTCCGAGGCCGCGCGCGTATGCGCGGCGTATTCGGCCGAGGTGCGGAAATCCTCGCGCCGGGGATAGGGGGTGTCGACGTGAAGCTCGCGGATCACGCGGCCGGGCCGTGCGGCCATGACGATGATGCGATCCGACAGGAACACGCTTTCGAAGACGGAATGGGTCACGAAGACCACCGTGCAGCCGATCTTTTCCTTCAGTTCCAGAAGGTCGTTGTTCAGCTTGAAGCGCGTGATCTCGTCAAGTGCGGCGAAGGGTTCGTCCATCAGGATCAGGCGCGGCTTTGTCACCATCGCCCGCGCGATGGACACGCGCATCTTCATGCCGCCCGACAATTCGCGGGGATAGGCGTTCTGGAACTTGTCGAGCCCGACCAGGCGCAGCGCTTCGAGGATGTCGTCCTTCACGGCTCCATAGCTCTGCCCGCGCAACCGGAAGGGCAGGAACACGTTCTGCGCCACCGTCGCCCAGGGCATCAGGGTCGGTTCCTGAAAGACGATCCCCAGATCGCCCTGCCCCTGCCCGCCCGCCCAGCGGATCGTCCCGCTGGTGGGCTGCGACAATCCCGCGATCAGTCGCAGCGCGGTCGACTTGCCACAGCCGGACGGCCCCAGAAGCGAGATGAAGTCGCCCTGATTGACCTGCAGCGACATGTCCTTCAGCGCGACGACATCGCCGTTGAACGTCTTTTCGATATGGCTCATCGAGAGAACCGGCGCGCGGTCCTCGAGCGGCAGAGCGGGTGTCGACATGCATGCCCCTTCGGAAAATGTGGCGCCGGGCGCATACAGCACACCCCGCCCGGCGCCGGGTCGTTGCGTCAGTTGGCGGGCTTGAGATCCATGCCCATGCCATTGCCGATGAACGCGGTCGTATAGGATGCTTTCCAGTCGATCCCGTCCTTCACCACGCCGGTATCGACCATGAGCTGGTAGAAGTTGCCCACCATCTCGTCGGTGATGACGCCGATGCCCTTTTCGAGCGCGTCACCCGAATCGACGATCCCCCAGGCCTTCAGTTTGTCCTTGGCATAGGCGATCTTGTCGGCCGTCATCTCGGGGTTGGCGGCCATGATCAGGGCGTCGGCTGCCGCGCTGTCATTGTAGAGATAATTGTACCATCCCTTGATCGAGGCATCGACGAAGCACTGCACCTTCTCGGGATCGTTCGCGATGGTGTCGGCCATCGTCTCGATCGTCGTGGCATAGCTGGCGTAACCTGCATCCGCGATCAGGAACACGTTGGGTTCGAAGCCGCCTTCCTTGGTGATCAGATAGGGTTCGGACGACAGGTATCCCTGCATGCCGACCCGCTTGTCGGCCAGGAAAGGCGCGGGGTTGAAGGTATAGACCTGGCGCTGCTCGGCGGTGAAGCCGTGGGCCTTGATCATCCACTGGTAATAGGACTGATAGCCGTTGTCCCCGATCAGGAGCGTCAGGCCCTTGAGGTCCTCCCAGGTGTCGGCCTCGCCCGGGTGGGCGACGATGACCTGCGGGTGCTTCTGGAAGATCGCGGCCACATTGACGACCGGAATACCCTCTTCCACGGCGCTGAACGCCTGCAGCAGGTCGCCGCCCATGTGGAAGTCCATCCGCCCCGCCAGCATCAGTGCGCGGTTGTTCACCTGGGGGCCGCCGGGCAGGATTTCCACCTGGAAGCCGCAATCGTTCAGATAGGTGCCGTCGGCGACCGACTGGTAGAAGCCGCCATGCTCGGCCTGGGCCAGCCAGTTGGTGCCGAAGACGACCTTGTCCTGGGCCTGCGCCGCGGTCGCACCGACCGTGGTCGCAACGGCTGCGGCAACGGCAGCGGTAAAGTTGGTTCTGGGAGACATTCCACCCTCCTTGATTCCGGATGCGCCGACAATTGGGGCGGCGCGCGCGCGTTGACATAGCGTCGCACCGATATTGGTCAGGTTCAGCACGTTATGCCAATAGGCTGCCCAAGAAATAATCGAAAGCCGTGAAACTGCCACCTGTTTTGGCAGTTTGTTGTCGAAATCGCCCGTCACGGCACGCAAGTGGACCGGCGACGGCGCTTCGGCTATGCGTGGAACGGATATCTTGCAGCGGGGTCCCCATGTATCTTGACCAAGCGGAACTGGCGCAGTTTCTGAAGACGCACCCGGATGTCGCCTATCTCGACGCCGTGGTGATCGATCTGTGCGGCAATGCCATCGGCAAACGGCTGCCGGTGGCACAAGCCGCGAAGATGATCGCGGGCGGCACGCCGGTCTGCGGCGCGATGCAACTGGTCGATGTGCGCGGCAACACCGCCGATCCGCTGGGCCACGGCTTTTCCGACGGCGACCCCGACGGCATGGCGCGGCCGCTGGCCGGCACGCTCTCGGTCGTGCCGTGGTCGGGCGGGCGGCACGCGCAGGTCCTGTGCGAGATGACGGCAGCCGCCGACCTTCAACCCTTCTGGTACGAACCCCGCCGCATCCTGCGGCAGGTGACGGAGCGGTTCGCCGACACCGGGCTGACCCCGGTTCTCGCCTTGGAGTTGGAGTTCTACCTCATCGACCTTGCACGCGATGACGGCGACGCCCCCCTGCCCGCCGCCTCGCCGCTGACGGGGCGGCGGGAACGGCAGGGGCAGGTCCTGTCGCTGGCCAAGCTGGATGAATACGCCGGGGTCATCGCCGCGATCCAGACCGCCTGCGCCGCGCAAAACATCCCCGCGACAACCGTGATCAGCGAATACGGCCCCGGCCAGTTCGAGGTGAACCTCGACCACCAATCAGACCCGCTGCGCGCCGCCGATCACGCAGCGCTTCTGCGCCGTCTCGTGCAGGCGGTCGCGCGGCAGAAGGGGTTCGACGCCACCTTCATGTCCAAACCCTTCCCCAGCCTGTCGGGCAGCGGGCTGCACATTCACCTGAGCCTTGTCGACGCACAGGGCCGCAATGTCTTCGACCCGGCCCGCCCCGATGGCGAGGCGCTGCTTGGCCGGGCCATCAGCGGGCTTCAGGCCACGATGGCCGAGGCGATGGCCGTCTTTGCCCCCAATCTCAACGTCTATCGCCGGTTCGAAGCCGACGCCTTCACCCCGGTCACCCGCGACTGGGGCGAGAACAACCGTTCCGTCGCCTTCCGCCTGCCCCCCGTCACCGAAGGGGCCGCACGGCGGCTCGAACACCGGGTCGCCGGGGCCGAGGCGAACCCCTATCTGGTGACCGCGATGGTGCTGGCAGGCGTGCATCACGGGCTGACCGCCCCGGCCGACCCGGGGCCCAAGCACGGCGGCAATGCGGGCTCGGAAGTGGATGATACGCTTCCGCTGACGATGTGGGACGCGCTGGCCGCCTGGAAGGCCGCGACCATCCTGCCGGGTTACGTGGGCGCGGACTACATCGACATGTATCACGCGGTGAAGACGGCCGAGTTCACCGAATTCATGACCGCCATCTCGCCCCGCGAGTTCCGCTGGTATCTCTGAGAGCTATCGCGCCGGCACGCTGCGCGCCAGCACGGCGGCCAGCGCGATGCCCGTTAGCACATGCCAGATGCCCCAGAAGGCGGCGACGACCGCCATGCCGCCGAGGCCCCCGAAGAACCCGAAGATCAGGACAAGGCCGAGGCCCGAGTTCTGGATGCCCGTCTCGATCGTCACCGCGCGGCGGTCGAAGGCGGACAGCCCCATCAGCGTCGCCACAGTGAACCCCGCCGCCAGCGCCAGCGCGTTATGCGCGATGACCAGCCCCGCGATGGCACCCGCATGCTGCAGGAACAGGCCCCAGTTCGCGGCGAGCGCGATCAGGATGAAGGCGATGAAGATGCCCATCGACAGGTATTGCAGGGGCGTGCGCAGCCGCGTGGTGATGTCGGGGCGGCGCAGGTTCAGCCAGACGCCCAGCACAAGCGGCAGGACCAGCATCAGCCCAACGGTGATTGCAACCGACACCGGATCGATCGCGGTCTGGCGCAGGATGTCGCGCGTCGGCCCGTAAAGCCCGCCCCAGAACGCTATGTTGATCGGGGTGAGCACGATGGCCAGAACCGTGGCGATCGCCGTCATCGACACCGACAGCGCCGCGTTGCCCTTGGCCCGGTGCGTGATGAAGTTCGAGATATTGCCGCCAGGGCAGGCCGCCACCAGCATCAGGCCCAGCGCGACCGACGGCTGCGGCGCGGTCACCAGCACGAGGCAGAAGGTCAGCGCGGGCAATACGAGGAACTGCGAGGCAAGCCCGGTCAGCACCGGCTTCGGCGCCTGCGCCAGACGCCGGAAATCCGCAGGCTTCAGATCGATGGCGATCGAGAACATCACGACCGCCAGCACCGCGTTGAGGATCAGCAGGCTGGTGGGCGAGAAATTCAGCACCACCGCGTCGAGGCCAGTCGCGTCCATAATCCGTCCCTGTCCCGGCGCGTCGTGGCGGCGCCGTGTCTCCTGCCGTCAGGACAACCCGAATGGGACGGTCGCGTCCACCGGAAAACGCGACAGGCAGCGCTGCCGCAGTTCCGGGATGCGCAGGGCGCCGGGCGCTGCTAGGATCGCCCGGACCGCGACCGCCAGGAAGACCGTGCCGGAACGACAGACCCCAAGCCCCCTCGATGCCCTCCTGCGGGCGCGGCTGCGCATTCCAACGGGGGCGGACCGGCGGCTGGCGCTGCTGCGCCGCGCGCTGGGGGCCATCGACGTGATGAACCGGCGGCTCACCGGACAGGCCTTCTTCGCGCTGCGCGAGACCGAAGAGGTGCTGATCCATCTGGACGGGCGCACCGGCCCTGCCCTGGTCGAGGCGCTTCTGGCGATGAACGGCGGCACAACACTGGCCGCGCAGGGCATCGCCCATGTGCCCCGCACCGGCCCGGTGATCATCGCCTCGACCCACCCGATCGGCACCTTCGACTTCATCGCCCATGCGGGCGCCCTGCGCGACCACCGCAGCGATCTGAAGGTCGTCGCCAACCGCGAGACGGAACGCTTCCTCGGCCCCGACCTGACCATCGCGGTCGATCTCGACCGCCGCGACCGGGTCCTGACGGCGCGGCAAACCTTCAGCGGCATGAAGGCGCATCTGGATGCGGGCGGGGCGCTGATCGTCTTCGGATCGGGCCGGGTCGCGGGCGAACGGGCCGGGCTCCTGCGCGAGCCGCCCTGGAAGCCCGGGATCACCCGCATTTCGGTCGCCTGCGGCGCGCCCATCGTGCCCGCCAGCCCCGACATGCGCAATTCGCGCCACTACTACCGTACCCGCCGCCTCGCGCGACTGCTCAGCGGCGGCAACGACGACTTCGGCCGCACCGTCGCCTCGCTGCGCTATGTGTCCGAACTTCTGGCGAAACTGGGCGGCAGCTACCGGCTGCACTACGGCCCGCCCGCGCCTCCGGGAACCCCGCCCGACAGGCTGCAGTCCCTCGCCGAAGAGCTGGTTCCGGGGCTCTACAGGCGGGGGTGAGGGCGGAGGCGTTGCATGATCCGGCGGCCGCAGAGAAACCCGAACCCCCGACCCGCTGATTACAAATAAGTCGCTCTGCCAGCTGAGCCATGGGGCACCGTGGGCGGAGGCCATGCCAAACGGCCCCCGGCAATGCAACCGGCATCGCGGGCCTTGCCGTCGGGGGACATCGCGCGCGCCGCTCAGGCGTCGAGCGCGGGCAGGTCGGGGGCGAGGTGTTCGGCAAGTCCATGCAATCGCAGGAAAAGACTGTCGGGCGAATGATATGCCTCAGCCGTCGCAAAGTTCGCCATGGCAGCATTGACAGAGGGGTGAAGCTGTGCGTCCTTAAGCGTCCACCGCACGGGGAGGTGCGGGGCAATCGGAATAAAAGACCTTTGGGAGGAAACCATGAAACATCTGCTTGGCGGTCTTGCCGCTGCGGCCATGCTGTCTGTCAGCCCGGCATTCGCGGACACCACTCTGCGCATAACCTTGCAGCTGCCGCTTGCAAGCCACCTTGGCCAGAACCTGCTCATGTTCAAGGAAGAGGTCGAGGCCAATTCCGATATCAAGATCGAGATCTATGACAGTGCGCAGCTCTACCGCGACAGCGAAGTGCCCGAGGCGGTCGGCGCGGGCGAAATCGAGATGGGGGTCGCATCGCTGACCCGCTATGTCGGTGAAATCCCGGCAGTCGATATCTTCTACATGCCCTTCGTGCTGAACACCGAGGAAAAGGTGCGCGCGGCAGTCGCCCCCGGCTCGCCGGTCCGGGACCCGCTTGATGCGGCAATCCGCGAAACCGGAGCGCATGTCCTGTGGTGGCAGGCCTATGGCGGCTCGGTTCTGCTGAGCAAGGACGAACCCCTGCGGGGCCCCGAGGACATGCAGGGCAAGAAGGCCCGCGTCTTCGGCAAGTGGCTGGGCGAATGGGTCAGTGTTCTGGGCGGCGCGCCGACGCTGATTTCTGGCTCGGAACAGTTCCTCGCCTATCAGCGCGGCACCGTCGATATCGGGATGACGGGCGTGTCCGGTGTCGTCTCGCGCAAGCTCTGGGAAGTGATGGACGCCATCACCGTCGTGAACAATGCGGATATCGAATTCCTCGTCGTCATCAACGAAGATGTCTGGGAAGGCCTGACCGAAGATCAGCGCACGGTTCTGACAACGGCTGCCCGCAATGCCGAAACCGCGGTCCGCGATTACATGTCGGAACTCGAGGGCGATGCGTACAAGCAGGCCGAAGCCAATGGCATGACCGTCTACTACCCGACGGACGAGGAAATCGCCCGCTGGAAGGAAGCCTCTGCCCCCGTCATCGACGCATGGCTGGCAGAATCGGGTGATCTTGGCCGCCAGTTGCTCGAAGCGGCACAGAAATTCTGACCGCAATGCAGTCAGTCGCTTCCTTTTTCGATTGGCTTGCCGATCGGTTGGCCCAGCTTTGCGGCTGGGCCTACTTCGCGATCGGGCTGATGCTCGGGTTCGAGGTGGTGGCGCGCTACTTCTTCAACGCGCCAACGATCTGGGCCGAGGAGCTGTCGCGGCTTCTGTTCATCTTTGCCACGCTGCTGGCAGGCCCGGCCCTGCTGCGGCACAATCAGCACATCCGAGTCACGGCGCTGACCGCGCTGATGGGTCCGGCGGCGCAGCGTGCAGCGCGGCTGGCGGCGCTGGCCTTCGTGGTCGCCTTCTGCTGCGTGCTGGTCTGGTATGGCAAGGATGCGCCGATCAATTCGTTCGAGCGCGGCCGCTCCTCGGGCAGCATGCTCGATATCCCGGCCTGGTGGTCACAATCGGCTGTTCCGCTGGCTTTCGGCCTTCTGGGCATCCAGGCCACGATAGAATTCATCCGCTGCGCGCTTGGCGCGCCGCTCCCTGCCGACGCACATGCACCGGAATAATCTCACGTGACAGTTATCTTCATTCTGCTGGCACTCTTCGTGCTGCTGCTGATCGGCGTGCCCGTGGCCTTTGCCCTGGGCGGACTTGGGGTTGCGCTGCTCTCCCTGGGGGATTTCGCTCCGCGCATCGCGGCGACCGGGCTTCTGTCCTCGCTCGACAGTTTCATCCTGATCGCCGTTCCACTGTTTCTCTTGATGTCGAACATCCTGCTGCGCGGCGGCGTCGGACGCGACCTCTTCGCGGCCGTGCAAGCCTGGGTGGGCCATTGGCCCGGCGGTCTTGCGGTGGCGACCGTGATTTCCTGCGGATTGTTCTCGGCCATCTCGGGCTCGTCGGTCGCGACGGCGGGCACCATCGGCTCTGTTGCCATCCCCGAGATGACAAAGCGCGGATATCCCCGGGCCTTCGTGTTCGGATTGCTCGCAGCCGGGGGCACACTGGGCATCCTGATCCCGCCGTCGATCATCCTGATCGTCTATGGTGTCATCACCGAATCCTCGATCCTCGATCTGTTCATGGCAGGCATCGGGCCGGGTCTTCTGCTGATGGCACTCTTCATCGGCTATTCGATGCTCTATGCGCGGTTTTCATCGCAATACACCGCGACACCCAAGGCCGGCTGGGCCGAACGCCGCAGCACCGGTCTGCGGGCGTTGCCGACGATCGGGCTGGCTGCACTGGTCATCGCGGGCATCTACGCCGGTTGGTTCACGCCGACCGAAGCCTCGGCGATCGGGTTTCTGGGCGCGCTGTTTCTGACCTTCGTGGTGCTGCGCAGCCTTGATCTGGCCGGGCTGAAAGAAGCCGTCATGGACGGGCTGCGGGCCTCGGCGGCGATCCTGCTGATCGTCGGCTGTGCGAAGGTCTTCGGCAAGGCCATCGCCTTGTGGCGGATCCCGCAGGATGTCTCGACCTTCATCACCTCCAACATCGACACGGTGGGTCTGTTCATCATCGCGGTCGGCCTTGCGCTGCTCATCATGGGGCTGTTCATGGAGGCGCTGTCGATGATGCTGATCATGATGCCGGTTCTGGCCGGCGCGGTCATGGCGCTCGACATCGACCCGATCTGGTTCGGCATTTTCTTCGTGCTCATGGTGGAATGCGCGCTGATCACCCCGCCGGTGGGGTTGAACCTCTACGTCATTCAAGCGATTGGTCGCGCAAGCCTGGGCGAGGTCGCCCGCGGGGCCGCGCCCTTTGTCGGAATGATGCTGGCGACCGTCTTCATCATCTATTGGTTCGAGGATATCGCCCTATGGCTGCCACGGGTTCTGTAGCCGCCGCCCCGCAACAGACCCCCGCCGCACGGCTTCGGGCAAGGCTGGAAACGGGCCGGTTGCTGGTCACGCCATGTTGCGGCGACGCCTTGTCGGCGCGCCTCATCGAGCAAGCCGGGTTCGACGCGATGTTCATGTCGGGTTTTGCCGTCTCGGCCCATCGCATCGGGGCGCCCGATGCCGGGCTTATCTCGTATGGCGAAATGCGCGATGCGGTGCGGGACATCTGCGCGGTGACGCGTCTGCCGGTGATGGCGGATGGCGATACCGGGTATGGCAACGCGATGAACGTGCGTCGCACGGTGGAAGGCTATGTCCGCGCGGGCGCCGCTGCGGTGATGATCGAGGATCAGGTTGCCCCCAAACGCTGCGGCCATACGAAGGGCAAACTGGTCGTGGATCGTGCCGAAGCCGTCGACCGGATCCGCGCCGCGGATGACGCGCGCCGTGACAGCGGTCAGGACATCCTGATCATTGCGCGCACCGATTCCAGACATGGTCACGGTTTGGACGAAGCCCTCGCGCGGGCCCGGGCCTTCCATGCCGCAGGCGCCGATATCCTGTTCGTGGAAGCCCCGCATTCCGAGGCCGAGATGCGCCGCATCTGTACCGAACTGCCGGGCTGGAAAATGGCGAACATGGTCGAGGGCGGCGCGACACCCATCCTGCCACCCGAGCACTTGGCCGAGATCGGCTATCACCACGCCGCCTATCCGCTGACCCTGATGTCCGCAGCGATGCGCGCCATGCAGGACGCCCTGGCCGCGCTGCGCGACGGTCGTCCGCCACAGGGGCTTTTGCCGTTCGAAGAGCTGCGCCGGCTTGTGGGCTTCGAAGACTACTACGATCTTGAGACACGCTATTCCGGCCAGCGACCCGATTGACCCGACACGGGGTCAGCGCGATCCGTTGGTCCCTGCTTGGCGAGGTTGCGCGAGACCGGTGCGCGGAAGGGCCGGCGTGTCGAGGACAGCGCGGTGCACATTCCACCGCGGCGCATGGGCCGATTCCGTTCCCGGTGCGGTCCTGTCCGGACCAGCAGGCCAGTCCGCCCGGGTCTGGGTCGAACGGCTTGCCGCAAGAACCGACAAACTGGTTTGACCCAGAGATGATCTGGGGTGCAGCGCCGCACTGCAAAGGCGGCCGACCGCAAACCTGAAGCGATACCACCATCCAGACATGTCTGACGATGAAGGTGCTGTTCGGCAGGGCATTGCGGCAGACGACCGGGAGCTCCCTGAACAGCAAAACGGCCCTCACTTTGATCTTCCTGCACATGGCAGGAACCAAGAAGACGCGTCGACGTCTCATCGCTTCGGCCTGCTTCTCGAGAGCGGCAGCTTGGGGTGTCGTAAATTTAACATTTAAAAACATATACTTGGCCCGAGTTCGATAGCGGCCTTCTGTGGACGATTGTGACGCTGCATGTGTGTGTCACGCAACAGTCTCAG
>CAZNMV010000048.1:0-13346 GCA_964573835.1 uncultured Aestuariivita sp.
GCACCGAGATGGTGATGCCGGGCGACAACCTGAAGTTCACGGTCGAGCTGATCGCGCCGATCGCGATGGAAGACGGCCTGCGCTTCGCCATCCGCGAAGGCGGCCGCACCGTCGGCGCCGGCGTCGTGTCGAAGATCCTGAAGTAAACCGGTCCTGTCGGACCGCGAAGGCCGCGTCCCGGGGGCGCGGCCTTTTTCGTTGGGCCCGGCTAGCCCCTGGGCCGCTTCTGCACCTGTTCCGGGCGGCGGCCCATGGCGATGTCGGCCTCGTCCGTGACCGCGTCGAGCGTTGCCTCGAGGCTGAGGCGCAGACGTTCGAGTTCTGCCTCGTCCGCGTCGCGGGGGACGGTCTGCGTCCATTCCCGACAGGTCAGCACGCCGCGCGTGCCCGGCAGGGGCAGCATCAGGTGGTCCCATGTGGGCGTACGCAGCATGCGTCTGGCAGAGAATGCCACCGCGAAGACGCGCACCCCCGATACCCGCGCCCAGGCAATGGGAACAGGCGACAGGACCCGGTGTGGCCCGCCCGGCCCGTCCGCCGCGATCCCGACGGAAGAGCCCGCCCTGATCCGGCGCAGCACCTCGCGTGAGAGGGTGATGTGGCGCTTGTGGCTCGACATCGGGATGGTGTCGAAGCCGAAGCGCACCTGCACCTGCCCCGCCAGCCGCCCGGCACGCGCCGAGGTGGTCAGCGACGTGATCGGTCCGAGTGCCACGGGAAAGCAATAGCTCGCCATGAACAGCCGCTGGTGCCAGAGCACGACGATCACCGGCTCGCCCGATGCGACGGCTTCGTCCAGCGGTTCGAACCCGCGCCGGTCCCACGTGCCCCTGTCATGGATGCGCCGGACATAAGCCGCAAACGCGTTCTCGACCAGGGCATTCAGCTTGGGATGATCGGCGATGCGCTTGCGAAGTCTGGTCAGCATGTCGTCCGGTTGCGGTAAGGGAATCACCCCCCTTTTAGCGACCCGTGTCCGGGGTGCAATCGCGTCCATGCCCGGTTTGCCGGTCGGTGTGCCACGGCATGCCCAAAAACATCGGCGCCGCTGGGTCATGCTGCATCTGCATCGCGCAGGCACAAAGCGGTTGCAATTCAACGCCCCGCCTCTGCCGCATCTGCGAGGATGTCGGGTTCGGTATGCCGTGGTATTCCGTTAAGCCATTCAAATAACTTGATTTTTTTCAAAATTGCCTGAGTTTAGGTCAATCGTGCGGCGTCAGGGAGGGCCCCCATGGACCAGATCAACTTCTCGGCCTGGGAAAACCGCGTCGAAACCCGCACCGGCGGGCTGTCGGCGCAACTGGCTGCCATGGCGCAGGCGACGCTGGGCGGGGGGGACCGCGCGCTTGGCCCCGGCGACGTGATGCCGCCGCTCTGGCACTGGTTCGCCTTTGCGCCGACGACGCCGACCGCAGATCTGGGCCGCGACGGGCATCCGCCGCTGGGCGACTTCCTGCCGCCCGTGCGGCTGGAACGGCGCATGTGGGCGGGCGGCAACCTTGCCTTCCACGCGCCCCTGCATGTCGACGAACCGCTCACGCGCACCTCGACCATCCGCAAGGTGACCGAGAAGCAGGGCGAGGCCGGGCCGATGGTCTTTGTCACCGTCGAGCACGAGATCGCGGGCCGCAACGGCCGCGCCATCACCGAACGGCAGGACATCGTCTACCTGCCGATCCCCGACAGCTATACCCCGCCGCGCAAGATCGCCGCGCAGGGCGACACGGTGCTGGCCGACAAGATCGATATCCCGCCGACCCTGCTTTTCCGCTACTCGGCGCTGACCTTCAACGCGCACCGCATCCATTACGATCTTCCCTATGCCACGCAGGTCGAACATTACCCCGGGCTGGTGGTGCATGGCCCGCTGCAGGCGACACTGCTGATGGATGCCGCCACCCGTTTCATGCGGCGCGCGCCGGATCATTTCACCTTCCGGGGCGTGCACCCGATGTTCGCGGGTCACACGATGCGCATTCTGGCCGAAACCATGTTTCAGGACCGGCTGGTCCTGTGCACCGCCGCGACCGATGGGAATGGCGGCCATCAGGGCATGCAGGCCACCGCTTGGTGGGAGGGCGAGGCATGACCGCGATCCTCAAGGGTATGCGCGTCGTCGAAGGGTCGGCCTTCGTCGCCGTGCCGCTGGCGGGCATGACGCTGGCGCAGATGGGCGCCGAGGTGATCCGCTTCGACCGGATCGGCGGCGGGCTCGATGCCGGGCGCTGGCCGCTTGCGCCATCGGGCGAGAGCCTGTTCTGGGCCGGTCTGAACAAGGGCAAGCGGTCGATCGCCGTCGACATGAAATCCGACGAGGGGCGCGAACTCATCACCCGGATCATCACCGCCCCGGGCGAGGATGCGGGCCTGTTCCTGACCAACCTGCGCGTGCGCGGGTGGATGGATTACCCCAGTCTGCGCCAGTTCCGCGACGATCTGATCATGGTGACGCTGATGGGCGACCGGCACGGGCGGCCGCAGGTGGATTACACGGTGAACCCGTCGCTGGGCATTCCGGCGATGACGGGGCCGGAAGGGTCCGAGGACCCCATCTGCAGCGCGCTGCCCGCATGGGACCTGATCGCGGGGCAACTGGTGGTGTCGTCGCTGCTGGCGGCCGAGCGTCACCGCCTGCGCACCGGGCGCGGTCAGGATGTGGAATTGTCGCTGAAGGACGTGGCGGCGGCGACGATCGGGCATCTGGGCATGATCGGCGACGCGGTGGTGAACAGCGGCGACCGGGGCAAGGCGGGCAACGCGCTTTACGGTGCCTACGGGCAGGATTTCGTTTGCGCCGACGGGCGGCGGGTGATGGTGATCGGGCTGACCGACCGCCAGTGGCGTGGCCTTGTCGATGCGACGGGCACGGCAGATGCCATGCGCGCGCTGGCGGCGCGCACTGGCCGTGATCTGGACGACGAAGGTGCGCGCTGGGCGCTGCGCCACGAGATCACCGCGATCCTCGCGCCCTGGTTCGCAGCGCGCAAGGTTGCCGATTTCGCCCAAAGCTTCACCAAGGCGGGGCTGACCTGGTCGGAATTCCGCACCACGCGCGAGGCGGTGCGCGACGACCCCGATCTGTCGTCCGACAACCCGATGTTCAGTGCGCTGACCCAGCCGGGCCTGGGCCGCTTCCCGGTGCCGGGGCTGCCGACGACGTTCTCGGCCCATCCGCGCACGCCGCCTGTCCGCGCCCCTCGTCTGGGCGAGCATACCGAGGAAATCCTCGGCGATGTCGCCCGGCTGAGCGATGGCGAGATCGCGCGCCTTTTCGACAAGGGGATCGTGCAGGGCCCCGGTCAGACCGCACCGCGTTCGGCGGCCTGAGCGGGCGCAAATCCCCCTTGCCAACTCCCGGGGCCGCCGTTACTGAACAGCCTCGGCCATAGGGGTATAGCTCAGCTGGTAGAGCGACGGTCTCCAAAACCGTAGGTCGGGGGTTCGAGCCCCTCTGCCCCTGCCAACCATTTCACAGCCTTTTCTGACTTTTGCGCGCGACTGCATCGGACCAGTTGGGCGTTCCGTCATCCCGTGCGGTAAACGCGCGCAGAGTTTCCGGCGCATTCGGCGCGGTTCGGTCATGAACGCGAGCGCGGTCGTCACCGTCTTGAGCCTGACGGCGCATAGCCCGTGGACTGCCGTCGGGAACTGCCCCAGGTTTGCCCATGCTCGTTTCTGGTGTGAGCATAGCCGCTGAGTGCAAAAACGCGGTCGGCTTCTGCTTCGGCCTCGGCAAGAACATCATCGGAAGATACCTGCAGCGGGTTTCGGTCATCCAGCAATACCCGGCCATTGACGATCACGGTGTCGACATCGCTGGCATTGGCGAAATGGGTGATCCGGTTCAAGGGCATGACGGGAGGCCACAGATGCGCGCGGCGACCGTCCAGCAGAATGATGTCCGCCTTCTTTCCAACTTCCAGAGACCCGATTTCAGTCTCGAGCCCCAAGGCGCGCGCGGCATCGATCGTGCACATTTCCAGCACCTTACCCTCGGGCAACACGTTGGCATCGCGGAAGTGGCGGCGGTGGTAATGCATGGCCTGCGCCATGTGGCGGAACATGTCGAAACCGCGATCCGGTGCGCCCGCGTCCGAACCGAGGCAGACGGTGATCCCCGCATCGATCAGTTCCGGAACCGGACATCTGCCGCTGATCGACATGATGGCCGACGGGTTGTGAATGATCGCAGCTCCGGTGGCGGTGAGCGCTTCGAAGTCCGCAGGGCTCAGGTCGATGCTATGGCCGAGCGCAGATCTGGGCGACAGAAGGCCGAGTTCGGCCGCAAGGGCGATCGTATCCGTCCGGTGACCATCTTGCGTGAAGAGAACGCCGGTCCGGTCCTGCAGGTCGCGCATCACCCGTGACATGGTTCGGATCTCGGCGTCGTTCTCTGCCATGTGGTCTGCCGTGTAGACGGGGAGGATCAGGGCGACGCCGGTGCCGTGCATCAGGACATCATCGTGGCGTTCGATCAGGTCCTGGCAGACGGCCATCTGGTCTTCGAAGCCGACAGGCCGCCGATCCGGGCCAAAGAGGCGAGGGAAGGGCAGGCGTCCCGGTCCGACGGCCATGATCGTACGCAGTCCGGATGCGCGTGTCGCCGCGCAATGGGCGTCCCCGGCTTCGGGGGCGTCGGTTCGATAGACATCCGCACCGCCACCCAAGAGCGAAACCGCCGTGGTCACGCCGCCCATCAGCCGTTCGAGCAGCGCCAACTGGGCTTCGGCCCGCCAGAAGGCTGCCGTGGCTGCACTGGAATAGATCTCTTCGCAGATCCGGAACCACAAGTCGCCGTCGCTGTCGCCAGCGCCGCGCACAAGCCCGTGGCCTGCATGCGAATGCGCATCGATCAGCCCCGGCAAGGCAATCATGCCGGGGCGGTCAATGATCTTTCTGGCGGCAGGTGGCGCATCTGTTCCGATCGCTGCGATCCTGTCACCCGTAACGGCGATCCAGCTCTTGTCCAGGACCCGGCGTTGCGCATCCACGGTCACCATGGTGTCGCACATCACGAGCAAATCATACGGCGCAGTCATTGGCGGGCCTCCTGCATTCACGTCTGTCGTGGGTTTTCTGTTCCGGGTTGCCTGGTTTTGGCAGTCGACGAACGCTTGGGCGTCGGACGAGATCGTTCCGGTCAGTGATCGCCCCCGCCGTTCGGTTCCGCCTTCGACAAACGGTCATGCATCTTCGCCTTGACCGCGTCGACCGAAGGCGTCGGCAGGTCGAAGGCCTGGCGTGTCATGGAATAGCCATCGCCGCCCATGCGTCCGATTGCGTCCAGCTTTTCTGGGTTCGAATAAAAGGTTTCCAGATCGATGATGTCTTCGCGCACATGCGCCATCTCGATCCGCCCCAGAATGATTTCGCGTGCGCTGCTGACGGCGATGGAGATATGCCTGCGACATTCGAATGCGACTGGCGCTTCGGCGATCCTCGGGCAGGCGACCATCGTGCCGTCGACAGCCGTCAGCCCGGCGATCTTCAACTCGTCAACCTCGGGATCAAAGGCGGCCGCCGTTGTGGCCATGGCCTCGACATTGGCGAAATCCACGATGTTCACCGTGAAAACCTCTGTGTGGCGGATGTTGTAGGCGGTGTCCTTGAAGCTGAGGTCCGGTTTGTTCTCGACGCCCAGGGCAAGGATCGGAGGGTCAGCCGACAGGCAATTGAAGAACGAGTACGGTGCCGCGTTCACCACCCCATCGGGTGAAATGGTGGTCACCCACGCGATCGGACGCGGAACGATCGTGCCGATCATGACCTTGTAGGCTTGTCGCGCCGATATCTCTGAGAAACGGATGGCGCGATGGATCAATGTGCCAGTTCCTTGCCGTATCGCGACAGGATCGATTCCACCGTGTCCGGCGCCTTCTTGAACGCTGCGCGCTCTGCGACCGCGCCGAGGTGATGTTCCATCAGCGAAATCGCGCGGTCCGGATTGGCGGCACGAAGGGCCTGGATGATTTGCGAGTGCTCGTCCACGGCGCAGTCGGAAGAATGCGACTTCGCATACATCGCCATGATCAGCGAACACCGCAGGACGACTTCGGTGACGTACCGCGCCAGAACCTCGTTGCCGCTCAATTGTGCAAGAAGGATGTGGAACTCGCCCGACAGGCGGATCGACACGGGCCCGTCCTTACCCTTGATCGCCTGTTCGCGGCGGACATGCGCTTCGAGTTGCTCGAAGTCGGGCTCCGACATCGTTTTGACCCCGATCCGAACAACTTCGGTTTCAAGGCAACGGCGGACCGCGAATATCTGCTGAGCTTCCTCAAGCGAGGGTTCGGCCACGAATGCCCCGCGATTGCGCCTCGACACGACAAGACCCATGGTTTCAAGCCTGACGAGGGCGTGACGCGCGATTGTCCGGCTGACGCCGAACTGCTCACCCACAGTGTCTTCGGGCAGCCGCATGCCGGGTTGCAAGGCTTGCTCGATGATGGCCTTGCACAGCAGGTCATACACCGCGTCGGTCGTCGTGCTTTGCTTTTGCTCTCTCATGGATGATCTTTGCCAGTTTTTCTGGTGAAAGTTCAAGCATGTATCCGAAAAATTTCCAAATTGCATACAAAAACTTTGCCAAGATGGTGTCATAAACACAATGTTTTGTCCACTGAACTGTATCCGATTGATACGCGTCGACTCGCTCAAGCTAACGTCTGGGGACCCTCATGAAGCTGAAGACTGCACTCATCGTATCCGTCGCCGCGGGGGCCCTTTCGCTGCCTGCGCATGCCGAGAACATCCTGAACTGGGGCTCCAGCCGCGACATCGGTTCGCTGGATCCGTACTCCTATGGAGACAGCTTCACGATCAACGTACTCAATCATGCCTACGAAGGCCTTGTGCGCTACAATCTCGACCTCAAGATCGAGCCGGCGCTTGCGACCTCGTGGGAGGTTCTGGAAGACAAGGTGACCTGGCGGTTCAAGCTGCGTGAGGGCGTGACCTTCCACAACGGAAACCCTTTCATGGCCAATGATGTCCATGCGTCGCTCAAGCGCGTCAGTCACGAGACGTCGCCGTTGAAGGGCAATCTGCCGGCTTATGTCTCGTCTTCCGTCGTGGATGACTACACCATCGACATAACCTTGAACGGAACATATCCTCTTCTTCTTAACGACCTGACAAACATACACATTTTCGACGAAGAATGGCTGGTTGCGAACGGAGCGGAGCTGCCGACCGACATCAGCGCGGGTGTCGAAGGCTTTGCAACCTACAATGCGAACGGCACTGGCCCGTTCATTATCGAAAGCCGTCAGCCGGATGCGCAGACGGTCTTCAAGGTGAATCCCAACTGGTGGGACCAGCCGGCCCACAATCTTGACGGGTTCGTTCTGAGGCCGATCAATTCCGCCGCCACCCGTGTTGCGGCGCTTCTCTCGGGTGAAGTCCAGTTCACGGAAGCCGCGCCTGTGCAGGATCTGGATCGCCTGGCGGCGGCCCCGGGTGTCAAGCTGCTCGAGGGTGTCGATCTTCGAACCATCATGCTTGGGTTCAACTTCCGGGAAAATCTGGTGTCGGGCGAGCCAAACCCGTTCTCCAGCGTGGAAGTCCGAGAGGCGATGTACAAGGCGATTGACCTTCAGCTGCTCCACGAGCGCGTGATGCGCCGCAAGAGCCGCGTGGCCGGGGCAGTCGTTGCGCCGCCGATCCCGGGCTATGTGCCGGAATTGGATACAATCCCCGAACATGACCCCGAAGCTGCCAAGGCGATGCTCGCCGCAGCGGGCGTGCCCGAGGGGCTGGAATTCGAGTTCAACTGCATGACAGACGGCTATGTGAACGAGGAACAGCTGTGCCAGGCCATCGCTTCGATGTGGAGCCGAGTCGGCCTGTCGCCCAAGCTTGATATCGCGCCGCGCGCGGTTCAGTCGCCGAAACGGGCGAACGGTCAGACCGACGTCTACACGTTGGGCTGGGCGACTTTGCCGATGCTCGATGCCTACTCGCCGCTTGTGCAGATCTTCCATACCAAGGAAGGCAATTCCGGCGTCTTCAACTGGGGCGGATGGTCGTTCCCCGAGCTGGACGCGCTAGTGGCGAAGGCGGGCACCGAGCTCGATACGGCGACACGGCTGTCCTATGAAACCGAAGCCCTGCAGATCGTGAAGGACGAGCATATCATGCTGCCCCTGCATCAGCAGCCGATGGCTTGGGCGGTTTCGGATAAGGTGTCGGAGATGCCGCTGTTCCCTGACAACAAGCCGCGCCTCTGGTTCACGCTGATGTCCGAGTGACGTTCGGTCTTCAACGCCAGCCCCAAGAAGGACGCCCGACCCAGTGCTTGCGTTTCTGATCAAGCGGACCGCCAATGCCATTTTCGTGATGTTGGCGGTCGCCTTTCTTGCGTTCCTGATCTTTCGATCCTTCGGCGATCCCGTCGAAATGATGGTCAATGAGCAGGCAACACAGGAAGACCGCGCCGCGCTGCGCGAGCGACTGGGCCTGAATGACGGTTTCCTGACCCAATATGTCCGGTTCGTCACCAATGCGGCTCAGGGCGATTTCGGCATTTCCTACAGAAACCAGCAAGACGTGATGGTGCTGATTGCCGAACGCTTCCCCGCGACCATCGAGTTGGTTGTGGTGGCGACGCTCATCTCGCTGCTGGTCGGAATTCCGCTTGGCGTTCTGACGGCGGTCCACCGCGACAGTCGCCTTGCGGATGTCCTGCAGCTGGCATCCATCGTCGGCGTATCGCTTCCCAGTTTCGTGGTCGGCATTCTGCTCATTCTTGCGTTTTCGGTTTCTCTTGGCTGGCTGCCCGCGTTCGGGCGCGGGGAAACCGTGGATGTCGGCTGGTGGTCCACCGGGTTGTTGACGCCATCCGGACGACAGGCACTGATCCTGCCCGCCATTTCCCTGTCGACCTTCCAGATCACGCTGGTGATGCGGTTGGTCAGGGCCGAGATGCTGGAAACCCTGCGCACCGATTACATCAAGTTCGCGAGGGCGCGGGGTGTCCCTCGCAACAGGGTCCACTGGGTACATGCCTTGCGCAATTGCCTGATGCCGGTGATCACGCTGACCGGCATGCAGATCGGAAATCTCATTGCATTCGCTCTTGTGACCGAGACGGTTTTTCAATGGCCGGGAATGGGCTTGTTGTTCATTCAGGCCGTCACCTTCGTGGATATCCCGGTGATGGCAGCCTACCTCATGCTGGTTTCCCTGATTTTCGTGACGCTCAACACGATCGTGGATGTCACCTATGCCTGGGTCGATCCCCGTCTGAAGGACGATAGCGCCAAAGCCGGGGCCTCGAATGGCTGAGCCGGAACAGATTGCGCCCCACGCCCAAGCCGGCCGGCCCGCGCGCCGGGTGACCAGCCTTGTGTCGCGGATGCGCGAAAGCGATCTTGGCTATTCCTTCCTGCGCCACCCCAGTGCGGTCTTCGCAGCCGCTCTTCTCGCGCTGATCGCGCTCACTGCCTTGCTCGCGCCGTGGATCACGCCCCAGAACCCCTACGATCTTGCCGCGTTGGAGCTGTGGAATTCCGAGATCCCGCCCATCTGGCACGAGCGGGGACAATTGCCCTATCTGTTGGGCACCGATGTGCAGGGCAGGGACATGCTCTCGGCGATCCTGTACGGCTCTCGGGTCTCTCTCGTCATCGGGTTTGCTTCTGTCATCCTCGCCTTGTCGGTCGGCCTCACCCTGGGGTTGATCGCAGGCTATTTCGGTGGCTGGATCGACAACGTCATCATGCGTGTCGGCGACATCCTGTTGTCGATGCCGTTCATCCTGATCGCGATCCTGATCTCGGCCATGGCCACGGCCGCCTTGTCGCCCTCGTTGAAAAGCGCGCTGGCCGCGCCGATCCTGATCCTTGCCATCGCGGTGCCCTCCTGGGTGCAATACGCCCGCACGGTGCGCGCATCGACCATGGTGGAACGGCGAAAGGAATACGTTCAGGCCGCCCGGCTGATCCGGGTGAAGTCGTGGCGGATCATGCTGCAGCATATCCTGCCGAACACGCTGACCCCGATCATGGTCGCAGCGACATTGAACTTCGGTCTGGCGATCCTGTCCGAAGCGACGCTTTCGTTTCTCGGCGTCGGCATGCCGTCGGACCAGCCCTCGCTGGGAACGTTGATCCGGTTCGGCAACGAATACCTGTTCTCCGGCCTTTGGTGGATCGTCGTCTTCCCGGCGATCCAGCTGTGCCTCATCGTGGTGTCGGTGAACATGATCGGCGACTGGCTGCGTGATGCCCTCAACCCCAAATTACAGTGATGACATGACAAACCTGCTTCTGAAGAATGTGCGACCGATGGGTCAGACCGCGACCGATCTGGCCATCACAGGCGGTCGGTTTGCCGAAACGGCCGCACCCGGGGCAGAGGTGATCGATTGCGGTGGCCGGATCCTGATCCCCGGTCTTGTCGAGGCGCATACCCATCTCGACAAATCGCTGCTCGGCCTGCCGTGGTATCGCAACGAGGTCGGCCCGCGTCTGATCGACAAGATCACCAACGAGCGCGAGGTGAAGATCGCTTTGGGTCTTGACCCGAGGGTGCAGTCCGAACGCCAGTCGATCCAGTCGATCGGGTTCGGCACAACCCATATCCGCAGCCATGTCGATGTCGACACACATCATGGTCTTGCCGGGATCGAGGGGGTCATGGCCACGCGCGAAAAGCTCGCAGGCTACGTCGATATCGAAATCGTTGCATTTCCGCAGTCTGGCATGATCACGCGACCCGGTACCGTGGAATTGATGGATGCCGCGCTGGCCCTCGGAGCCGAAATCGTCGGAGGGCTCGATCCCTGCGGCATCGACCGCGATCCGCGCGCGCATCTCGACGCCATCTTCGGGCTGGCTGAAAAGCACGGCAAACCGATCGACATCCACCTTCACGAACGCGATGGGCTTGGCGGGTTCTCTACCGAAGAGATCATCGCCCGCACTCTGGCGCATGGCATGCAGGGCAAGGTGACCATCAGCCATGCTTTCTGCCTTGGCGCGCTGGATCGTGCCTATGTCGGGGCCTTGCAGGAGCAGTTGGCCGAAGCGCGCATCCACATCATAACGACCGCGCCCGCGTCGGCACCGGTGCCTGCAGTGAAGGAACTGAAGGAGCTGGGCATTCTGACAGGCTCGGGCTCGGACGGGTTCCGTGACACATGGGGGCCGTATGGAGACGGCGACATGCTGGAACGGGCCATGTTCATTGGCCAGCGCAACAACCTGCGCCGGGATGACGAGGTGGAGATCGCACTCGATATCTGCACCTATGGCGGCGCTGCGATCATGGAACTGGACGGCTACGGGCTTGCCCCGGGCGACAAGGCCGATGCGGTTGTGGTCGATGGCGAAACCCTGACGGACGCGGTGGTCACCCGCGCACCCCGCCGATTGGTGCTGAAAGGGGGCAAGGTCACCGCCCGCGACGGCGCCTGTGTCCTTGTGGCTCCATGACACGCAGGCTTCTGACAGCAAGATGGGTGATCGGTCACGAGGACGGGTCCCATGTCATCCATGAAAATGGCAGCATTCTGATCGAAGGCGATCGGGTGGTGCATGTCGGCCCGGTGCCGGATGCGCCTGCCGAGCGCGTCGACTATGGCGAAGCAATCCTGTCACCCGGGTTCGTGGATCTGGACGCCTTGTCGGACCTCGATACCACGATCCTTGGCTATGACAATTTTCCGGCATGGCGAAAAGGCAGGGTCTGGCCGGAAAGCTATGTCGAGCGCGGCCCCTACGAGATGTACGCGCCCGAGGAACTTGCGTTCCAGAAACGCTTCGCCTTCGCCGATCTGATCCGGAACGGGATCACCACGGCGCTGCCGATCGCGTCGCTGTTCTACCGCGAATGGGGTGAGACAGTCGCCGAGTTCGAGGCTGCGGCGGACGCGGCCGAAGAGCTGGGGCTTCGTGTGTATCTTGGTCCAGCCTACAGGACGGGCGGCCAGGTCACCGATACGGCCGGCACCATCCGCGCCGTCTATGACGAGGCGCGCGGTCTGACAGACCTGGACGCTGCCGCAGACTTTGCTGCCCGCATCGACGGCCGGGCAGGGGGACGCATCAGGGCCATGTTCGCGCCAGACAGGATCGAGACCTGCACACCGCGACTTGTCCGCCGGACAGCGGAACTGGCCCGCGAAATGGGCGCTCCGGTTCGGCAGCATTGCCTGCAATCCGAAATCGAACTGCGGCTGGTCAGGGACCAGCACAATGTGACACCGATCGAGTTTCTCGCCGCGCAGGGCGCGCTTGGGCCCAACTGGCTCTTGCCTCATGGCACACAGGCGACGGCGCGCGATTTCGAGATGATCCGCGATGCGGGTGCCACGATCGTGCATTGCCCGCTGGTTTCGGGTCGTCATGGCGGAATGTTGCGCAGCCTGCCTCGGTGCCTCGCGATGGGGATCAATGTGGGCATGGGAACCGACACCTGGCCTGCCGACATGATCCTGAACCTTCAGATCGGCATGATGACGGCGCGGTTGGCCGAGGGCATGGCCGCCGTGACGTCGGACATGCTGTACGATGCAGCCACGCTTGGCGGTGCGCGCGCGCTGGGGCGGGACGATATCGGACGGCTTGCCCCCGGTGCCAAGGCCGACATCGCGGTGATCGATCTGAGCCAGGCGATGCAGACGCCCGATCCGATCCAGACGCTGATGACCTCCTGCAGCGGTCGGGATGTGCGCGACGTCTGGATCGACGGACGCCGCGTGATGCGGGACCGGCAGATCCCCGGCGTCGACGAGGCCGCAGACCGCCGTCGCGCGCAGGCCCAGTTCGACGGTCTGATCGCGAAGTATCCCGACAGGACAGTCGGACATCCGCCCGTGGCCGAAATCTTCCGACCGAGCTACCGGAGGTTGTCGCATGACTGACACCGTTCTCGAGGTCCGCGACCTGCGCGTCGAGTTTCCGACGAGGACCGGTGTCCTGACGGCGCTGGACGGTGTCTCGCTGTCGATCCGGCGCGGGGAAATCCTCGGGGTCGTGGGGGAAAGCGGTGCCGGGAAGTCCATGACAGGCCTTGCCATTCTGGGCCTGCTGGAACCGCCCGGCCGCATCGCTGGAGGCGAGATCCGTCTCTCCGGGGACCGCATCGACACCCTCTCGGAACGCGAGATGGAGGACGTGCGCGGTGGTCGGATCGGCGCGATCTTCCAGGATCCGCTGACCTCGCTCAATCCGTTGTTCCGCGTGGGCGATCAACTGGTCGAGACCATTCGCCTGCACACGGAATTCGGCAAGGATCAGGCGCGTGCGCGGGCACTGGACCTGTTGCGCGAGGTCGGCATCCCTGCACCGGAAAACCGCATCGACGCCTATCCGCACCAGTTCTCAGGTGGCATGAGG
>CAZNMV010000049.1:0-13342 GCA_964573835.1 uncultured Aestuariivita sp.
GAACGTTGAGAAAATCGCCCCCGTCTCTTGCCACCTCGATCTGCAAAGCCTTGCAGGAACAGGAAACCTGAGACGGGGGCTCAGAGCACAGCCAGGAAAGCTTGGCCGGAAACTCCCACTTCAAACGATCCAGCGAGGTGGATGCGAAAATCTGAACAGCCGGGGTAAGTGGATTTTCCGCGCAACAGCAGCATGATGCTGCAGGCGAGGAGCTGACTATGACAAGACGACCGCGCAGGAACCACAGCGCGGCATTCCGGGCGAAAGCGGCTGTCGCCGCGATCAAGGTGAGAAGACGCTGATCGAGCTGGCGCAGGATATCGACGTATCCGGGATGGCAGCCAAGCATTCACGCGTGACGTCGTCGACCACGTTGAGCACGCGGAAGCGCTGGCCGCTGGTGAACTGGTCATGGACGAAATCCAACGACCAGCGCGCATTGGGCCGCGCCACGACCAGGACCGGGGCCGGCGTCCCAAAAGCTTTGCGCCGAGCGCGCCGCTTGCGCACCGTCAGCCCTTCGTCTGGACCAAATCCGCCGAGGATATCCTCGCCCGAGAACGTCGTGCACTTGATGCTCTCGATGAAATCAGGGGAAATCGGTAGCAAATGTCTGCC
Source organism: uncultured Aestuariivita sp. (assembly GCA_964573835.1). Classification (GTDB taxonomy): domain Bacteria; phylum Pseudomonadota; class Alphaproteobacteria; order Rhodobacterales; family Rhodobacteraceae; genus JAGYKE01. The sequence continues at coordinate 619 of CAZNMV010000049.1, forward strand.
TCAGAGCACCAGCTCAGAAGACGGTTATCCCATTGACGCGCTCGAAATCTGTACTCGCCGCCGTCGTCGACTGTCACCGCCCAAGAGCGAGCAGTTCAGCGGGCGACAACCGAGGCGCGTCACTTGCACCCGACCGTTACGGCTCGGCCACTTCCAGACGGGGGCATTCGGGGGGGTGCAAAAAAACCCCTCAGAAGATCGTCATTTAAAAACAGCGATTTAATCTATTTATATGGCGGTCCCAAGAGGATTCGAACCTCTGACCTCTGCCTTCGGAGGGCAGCGCTCTATCCAGCTGAGCTATGGGACCCTGCGGTGGCTATACAAGCGCGCGCCCTGCCCCGCAATGCGAAATCGATCAGGCGAAGAGATCGTGCGCGAGCTCGAGCGCGTCGACCAGGACATCGACCTCGGCCTTGGTGTTGTACATCGCGAAGGACGCCCGGCAGGTGGCGGAGACGCCCAAATGCTCCATCAGCGGGCCCGCGCAATGCTGGCCCGCGCGCACCGCGACGCCCTTCTTGTCGAGGATGGTCGAGATGTCATGCGCATGGGCCGCACCGTCGATGGTGAAGGAAAAGATCGCCCCCTTCGTGTCGGACGTGCCCTGCAGGTTCAACCAGTTGAGCCCGGTCAGCCTGTCGCGCGCATAGTCGCGCAAGGCGTGTTCATGCGCCGCGATCGCCTCCATCCCAACGCCCATCATGTAGTCAAGCGCGACGCCCAGCCCGATGGTCTGCACGATACCCGGCGTGCCGGCTTCGAACTTCATGGGCGGGTCGTTGTAGATGACGCGGTCGCGGTGCACTTCGCGGATCATGTCGCCACCACCGATGAAGGGGCGCATTTCGGCCTGCCGGTCGGCCTTGATGTAGATCGCGCCCGACCCGGAGGGCCCGTAAAGCTTGTGGCCCGTGATCGCGTAAAAATCGCAGCCGATATCGGCCACGTTCACCGGCATGTGCACCGCCGCCTGGCTGCCATCAACCAGCACAGGCACGCCCTTCTCATGCGCGCCCTGCACGATGGTCTTCACGTCGACCACCGTGCCCAGCACGTTCGACATATGCGTGACGGCAACAAGCTTCGTCTTCGGCCCGATCGCATCGATCACCGCCTGCGGGTCGAGATCGCCTTTTGCGTCCACATCGACCCATTTCAGCACTACACCCTGGCGTTCGCGCAGGAAATGCCAGGGCACGATGTTGGCGTGATGCTCCATCACGCTGAGCACGATTTCGTCGCCGGCCTCCATCCGCGGCATGGCCCAGCCATAGGCGATTGTGTTGATCCCCATCGTGGTGCCGTTGTTCAGGACGATCTCGTCCTCGTTCGCGGCACCAAGGAAGCGCGCGATGGTGCCGCGCACGGATTCGTATTTTTCGGTGGCAAGGTTCGACAGGTAATGCAGGCCGCGATGGACGTTGGCGTATTCCTGCGCATAGGCCCGCGTCACCGCGTCGATCACCACCTGCGGCTTCTGCGCAGAGGCCCCATTGTCGAGATAAACCAATGGCTTGCCGTTCACCTGACGCGACAGGATCGGGAAATCGGCGCGGATCAGGTTGACATCATAGGACATTCTGCGCCCCTCCAAGAAATCCGCCGCCGAACAGGGCCAGCAGGATCGACAGGCCCATCACCATGCCGATGAACGAGGCCACGATCACCCCCACCGATTTCAGCGGACTGCCGAACCGATGTGCCTGATCCACGAAATGCACGAAGATCCACAGGCCCAGGATCGCCGCCGCCAAGGTCAGCAGCGCCGCCAGCAGCGGCAGCGTCAGCAGAAGCACGATGCTGACGACTTGCACCAGCACGCGCAGGAACTGCAGCCAGATGATCACTGCAAGGATGTCGTCCAGACTGCCGGTGCCGCCGAAGCTGCGCCCGGCCCAGTAAAGCGCGATCGACACCAGCACCAGCCCGCCGCCCATGAACAGCAGATACGCAAGCGGCGTCTGGAAGACAGCGGGCATGGGCGACGGCCCCGGCACCAGCGCCGAGGTCACCGAATACATCAGCGTGTTCAGCACCGCCATCAGCGCCAGCGCCGTCCACAGCACCTCGCGCGGCAGATTGAAAGCGATCACCTGACGCGCGGCCTCGGCCGGGTCGCGCAACGACAAGATGACAAGGTCCTTCAGGAAGGGTGTCACGCATGCGCCTCCGCTTGGGTCGCGGCGCGCAGACCCGCGATCCAGAACCACAGGAAAAGGCCGACCCAGATCAGGCCGATCCCGCTCAGCGCCGGGCCGGGCCCGACGAAACCCGCGACCAGCCCATACAGAAGCGCCACAGGCGTCGAGGCCAAAAGCGACCAGAACAGCGCCAGCCGCGCGCCATAGCCGCCCGTGACCCGCCCGAAGACGCGCAGGACCAGTTGGCTGAGCGCCGCCAGAAGGTAAAGCAGCAAGGGCAGGATGAAGACCGACCCCATCAGCGCGCCCCCCATCAACATGTCCAGTTCCTGCCCCGTAAGGTGCGCGTCGCGCGCCAGTTTCGGCAATTGCGCGACGAAGGCAAGAACGCAGAACCCCATGAGAAAGGCCAGCGCGCGGTCTTCGCGCGGGCCCATCGCCAAGAGCCGCCGCATCACCGTACCGGGTGCGCGGTACGTGGCCGTGATGTCGCGCGTGACCGGCATCAGCTGCGGTGGCGCATCAGCCAGGCGTCAAGCCGCGACACGATCTCGGACTTGAGCGCGTCTTCCTCGATCTCGTCCACCGCTTCGGCCAGGAAGGCGAGCGTCAGGAGGTCGGTCGCCTCTGACCGGGTCACGCCGCGCGCGCGCAGGTAGAACAGCGCCGTCTCGTCGATCGCCCCCGAAGTCGAGCCATGCGAACAGGCCACGTCATCGGCATAGATCTCAAGTTCCGGCTTGGCGAGAAACTGGCTGTCGTCGTCCAGAAGCAGCGACTGGCTGATCTGGTAGCCGTCAGTCTTCTGCGCACCTGCCTTGACGAGGATCTTGCCCTGGAAGACGCCTGTCGCGCCGTTGCGCAGCACCTTCTTGAAGACCTGGCGGCTTTCGCAGCCGACCGCGTCATGGGTCACGAAGACGGTGTCATCGTGATGGAAATCGCCGTCGCCCACACAGGCACCCGCCACATGGGCGATGGCGTCGTCGCCGGTCAGCTCGACCACCATCTCGTTGCGGGTGAGGCGTCCGTTCATGGTGAGCGTGAAGCTCTTGAACACCGATTCCGTGCCGAGGCGTGCGAAGATGTGGGTCACGGCGCTGCGTTCATGGTCGCGGCCCTGCGCGCGCACATGGTGCAGCGCCGCGGTGTCGGCCAGATCGATCTCGATGCACTTGTTGAAGCGCGCGGCGGCGGGGCCGCTTTCGATGATCGTGGCGCAGGCGCCGGGTTCGACCCGCACGACATGGTGCAAGATCGCGTCCGACACGGTGTCGCGGTGCAGATAGACCAGATGGATGGGCCGCGCAGGCGTACGGGTGACACGGACCAGCACGCCATCGGTCGCAAACGCGGTGTTGAGCGCCGCGAAGGGCCGCGCCACCGGGGTCTGGCCGCGCTGTTCCAGCACGCCGTAGATGTCGCGCGCCCAGTGCAGATCCGTGCCCCGCGCATCGGCGAGACGGTCGATCTGCACCCCCTCCATGGCCGGATCATCCGAGGCGTCGGCGTCGAAGACGCCGTCGACAAAGACAAGGCGCAGCCGATCGAGCGTGCCGAAGATCGGTGCCTCGTCAGCCTCCAGAACCGCCGCCTCGGCCGGGTCAGGAGTGTTCAGCGCGTCGGGACGGGTGAAGCGCCAGTATTCGTCGCGCCGCGCGGGCAGGCCCATGGTCTGCAGCCGCGCCAGCGCGTCAAGGCGTGCAGGCTCGGCCCAGCCACCCTGCGGCAGGCTCAGCCCGGCCAGACGCGCCTCGGTCGCGGCCACTTTCGGTTGCGGCAGCGCCATCAGGCCACCTCCGCCAGAATGTCGGCATACCCGTTCTGTTCGACCACCAGCGCCAGTTCCGGCCCGCCCGTCTTCACGATGCGCCCATCCGCCATGATATGGACGACATCGGGGCGGATATGGTCGAGAAGCCGCTGGTAGTGGGTGATCACAAGGAACCCCCGCCCCTTGTCGCGCAGCGCGTTCACGCCGTCGGCCACCAGCTTCATCGCATCGACATCCAGCCCCGAATCGGTCTCGTCGAGGATGCACATCTTCGGTTCCAGCATCGCCATCTGCAGGATTTCGTTGCGCTTCTTCTCGCCGCCCGAAAAGCCCACGTTGACCGGGCGCTTGAGCATCTCGGCGTCGATCTGCAGCGACTTGGCCTTTTCGCGGACCAGCTTGAGGAAGTCGGCCGCGCTCAGTTCCGGCTCGCCGCGGGCCTTGCGCTGCGCATTCACCGCGGTGCGCAGGAAGGTCATGTTGCCCACGCCGGGGATTTCCACGGGATACTGGAAGGCAAGAAACAATCCCAGCGCCGCGCGCTCTTCGGGTTCGAGCGCGAGCAGGTCCTCGCCGCCCAGCGTCGCGGTGCCGTCGGTCACTTCATAGCCGCCCCGGCCTGACAGGACATAGGACAGCGTCGACTTGCCCGACCCGTTCGGCCCCATGATGGCATGGACCTTTCCAGCCTCGACCGTGAGGTTGACGCCCTTGAGGATCTGCTTGTCTTCTTCCTCAAGTTTGACGTGCAAGTTTCTGATTTCCAGCATTTTTTCTTCCTTCGCGGCTTAGTCCAGAACGACGGCCGTGCCCGAGGCACTGACCATCAGCATGTTGTTTATGACTTCGTAATCGAGATCGACGCCGACAATGGCGCTGGCCCCCAGCGCGGCGGCGCGGTCCTCCATTTCGGCCAGTGCGGTGGCGCGCGCCTTGCCGAGTTCCTGTTCATAGGCGCCCGACCGGCCGCCGAGGATATCGGTGATGCCCGCGAAGAGATCGCGGATGACGTTCGCGCCCAGGATCGCCTCGCCCACGACGATGCCCTTGTAGGCGGTGATGCGGCGGCCTTCGACGGAAGGCGTTGTGGTGATGATCATCGCACAGCCTCCTTCATGGCATCGGGCGGCGTGGCAGAACGGCGTCCCGCGGCGGAAAACGCACCTGCATCCTTGCCCCGTCCAGCATCTTTCGCCCCGCCCTGCCCCACGCCTTCAGCCCGCCATGACCAGGTTGATCGTGACCATCACCGCCAGCGACAAAAGACCCGCCGCCCCCGCAGTAAGGATGACCGACCCTTTCAGCAGACCTTCGGTCTTGCCCGACCGCTTGCGCGCGTAAAGGCCGACGAGCACGCCGATGAAGACACCGACCGCCGGGGCCGAGGATTGCAGCACAAGCCCCAGCATCACGCAGCCGGGCCCCGGTCACGGACCTGCCGCAGCACCGTCATGAGCCGCAGAAGAAGCGCGCTCCAGCACAGGAAGAGGACCAGTCCGATGACGATTTCCGACCGCTCCGCCATCCGCTCGGGCAGCCAATGCCCGGCGACCATTTCCACGACGAATTCGTCATGAAAAAGCGTCAGGAAGAACACAACCACATGGCCCAGAAGCAGCAGCGACACCTCGATCGCGCCATCCGACAGGCGCGACGGATGCCCCAGCCGCATCCTGCGGCCCGCGCGTGGGCGGAGCAGGTCGGTCGCCATCAGCCCACGGACCCTTCGAGACTGATCGCAACCAACTGCTGCGCTTCCATCGCGAATTCCATCGGCAGGGCCTGCAGCACATCCTTGCAGAAGCCGTTGACCACCAGCGCGACCGCCTCTTCCTCGTCCATGCCGCGGGCACGGCAGTAGAACAGCTGGTCCTCGTCCACCTTCGAGGTCGTCGCCTCGTGTTCTGCGCGCGAGGAATTGTTGCGCACCTCGATGTAAGGCACGGTATGCGCGCCGCACTTGTCGCCGATCAGAAGGCTGTCGCACTGGGTATAGTTGCGGCTGTTCTTCGCCTTGGGGTGCATCGACACGAGCCCGCGATAGGTGTTCTGCGCATGGCCCGCGCTGATGCCCTTGGACACGATCCGCGACTTGGTGTTCTTGCCCAGGTGGATCATCTTGGTGCCGGTATCGGCCTGTTGGTAATTGTTGGCGATGGCGATGGAATAGAATTCGCCCTGGCTGTCATCGCCCCGCAGGATGCAGGACGGGTATTTCCATGTCACTGCCGACCCTGTTTCGACCTGCGTCCACATCACCTTGGCGCGGTCCTCGCGGCAATCGGCGCGTTTGGTGACGAAGTTGTAGATACCGCCCTTGCCGTTTTCGTCGCCGGGATACCAGTTCTGGACGGTGGAATACTTCACCTCGGCATCTTCGAGGATCACGATTTCCACGACCGCCGCGTGCAGCTGGCTGGTATCACGCTTGGGCGCGGTGCAGCCTTCGAGATAGCTGACGTAAGACCCCTTGTCGGCGATGATCAGCGTGCGTTCGAACTGGCCGGTGTTTTCCGCATTGATGCGGAAATAGGTGCTGAGCTCCATCGGGCAGCGGACCCCGGGCGGGATATAGACGAAGGAGCCGTCCGAGAAGACGGCCGAGTTGAGCGTGGCATAGAAGTTGTCCGACACGGGCACGACCGAGCCGAGGTACTTCTTCACCAGTTCGGGATGTTCGCGGATCGCTTCCGAGATCGAACAGAAGATGACGCCCGCCTTCTTCAGTTCCGCCTGGAAGGTCGTGCCGACGCTGACGCTGTCGAAGACGGCGTCGACCGCCACCTTGCGGCCCTCGGTCGGCATGTCTTCCGCCCCCTCGACACCCGCGAGGATCAACTGTTCCTTCAGCGGAATGCCCAGCTTTTCATAGGTCGCCAGCAGTTTCGGGTCGACCTCGTCCAGCGACTTGGGCTTTGTCTCCATGCTTTTCGGACGGGCATAGTAATACTGATCCTGGAAGTCGATCTCGGGGTAATCGACCATCGCCCAGTCCGGTTCCTTCATCTGCAGCCAGCGGTCATAGGCCGCCAGACGCCAGTCGGTCATCCACTGGGGTTCGCCATTCTTTTCGCTGATCAGGCGCACGATATCCGGCGTCAGGCCCTTGGGCGCATATTCCGTTTCGATATCAGTGTCCCAGCCATACTTGTAGGTGCCGGCCTGACGCACTGCATCGACCGTCTCCTGATCGACACCGTCCTTGACCTGCGTCTGATCCAAAGCTGCCATGGTGCTTTCCTTTCTGTCAGGCCGCGCCGCTCATCTGGCGGTCGCGGAACTTGCCTTGCCGTGCCAGCCACGCCTCGGCGAAGCGCAGCACATCGTCTTCCGTGGTGTCGGGTCCCAGCGACACGCGCACCGCGCTGGCCGCCGCCCCGTCGTCATGCCCCATCGCGCGCAACACGCGGCTGGCGCGGACCTTGCCGCTGGAACAGGCCGAGCCCGCAGAGATCGCGAAACCCGCAAGATCCATCTGCATCACCTGGGTTTCGCCCTTCCAGCCGGGGGACGCGAAACAGGCTGTGTTGGGCAGCCTTGCCACATCTTTCCCGACAAAAATAGTCTTGTTACTGTCAGCCTCAAGACGGTTTTCTAGAATATTTCTAAGTTTTTCCACCCGCTCCCAGACCCCGTCGGCGAGATCGCGCGCGGCGGCCTGCGCGGCGGCGCCGAAGCCCGCGATCCCGATGACGTTCTCGGTCCCAGACCGCCGGCCCATTTCCTGCCCGCCGCCGCGGATCTGCGCGGACAGGTCCGTGCCACGCCGCATCACCAGCGCGCCGATCCCCTTGGGCCCGCCCAGCTTGTGCGCCGAAATCAGCGCCATCTGCGCGCCCAGCCAGTTGAACGCGACAGGCACCTTGCCGAAAGCCTGCGTGGCGTCGGTGACGGCGATACCTTGGGGCAGATCCTGCAGGATGCCGGTTTCGGAATTGGCCAATTGCAGCACCGATCGCGTCGGATCGGTGACCGTCACACGGCCCTGCGCATCGACAGGAAGGCTCTGATCGGCCCAGGCCACGACCGCGTCATGTTCCACCCCCGACCCTGCCAGACCGCGCCCCGCGCAGGCCAAAGCCGCCGCTTCCGTCGCGCCCGAGGTGAAGACGATGTCGGCCCCCTCCGCACCGAAGGCCGCCGCGATCTGGGCGCGCGCGGTCTCGACAATCGCCTTGGCCGCGCGCCCTTCGGCATGGACGGAGGACGGATTGCCCACGACATCCATCGCCGCGATCATCGCGGCGCGCGCCTCAAGCCGCAGCGGCGCGGTGGCGTTATGGTCAAGATAGACCCTCACTCGTCCACCACCGAAAAAAGGCTCGGCACAGCGGGACACGGGGCGAGATCGTTCCTCACCACGTCCGACAGCCGCACCTGGTGCAGGTAGACATAGACGTTGGCGCTCAGCCCCTCCCACAGACGGTTGGTGAGCGATTGCGCCCGAGACCCCGACAGGCCGCCGGTGGCGCCCGCGCCCTTCTTCATCGCGTCGACGGTTTCATCCACTGCCGCCAGCACGTCGACGACCCGGATGTCATGCGCCGGACGTGACAGCCGATAGCCGCCCCCCGGCCCCCGGACCGAAGCAACAAGGTCCGCACGCCGCAGCTTCACGAAAAGCTGTTCGAGATACGGCAGCGAGATATTCTGCCGCTGCGCGATGTCGCCCAGCGTGACAACCGACCCATCGGGCTGAAGCGCGATATCGGTCAGGGCGACCATCGCATAGCGCCCCTTTGTCGAAAGCTTCATGGCTTGCCCCCAGAATACCGGCCAAAGGCGCGAAAACATTGACGATGCCGCGATCAATGCGTATGTCGCCTTGGTCGCGGGCCGCTGGCTGGCGGCAAGATTTAGAACGGTTCTAAGGTCGCCAAGCAATTCTGTCAACAATTGCCGCCGCACCCGCACCGCGCGCCCCGTGTGACAAGGAACAGACGCACCCATGCCCGAGGTGATTTTTCCCGGACCCGAAGGCCGTCTCGAAGGCCGCTACCACCCGCAGAAGGAAAAGGACGCCCCCATCGCCATCGTGCTGCACCCGCATCCGCAATTCGGCGGCACGATGAACAACAAGGTGGTCTACAACCTGCATTATGCCTTCTACAAGTTGGGTTTCACCGTCCTGCGGTTCAACTTCCGCGGCGTGGGCCGAAGCCAGGGCGAATACGACCAGGGAATCGGAGAGCTGAGCGATGCGGCCTCGGCGCTCGACTACCTGCAGTCGATGAACAACAATTCGAAGCATTGCTGGGTCGCTGGCTTTTCCTTCGGCGCCTGGATCGGCATGCAACTTCTGATGCGCCGCCCCGAGATCACGGGCTTCATCAGCGTCTCGCCGCCCGCGAACCTTTACGACTTCTCGTTCCTTGCCCCCTGCCCGTCTTCGGGCCTTGTGATCAACGGCACCGCCGACCGAGTCGCGCCGCCCGCCGACACGCGCAGCCTTGTGTCGAAGCTGCACGAACAAAAGGGCATCACCATCACCCACACGGAAGTCGAAGGTGCGGACCACTTCTTCAAGGACCCGCACATGGACACGATGATCACAACGGTCACCGACTATGTGAAGCGGCGGCTCACCGAAACCTCGCGATAGGACGCATCCCTCATGGCGCTGCTCGACGATCTTGCGGACAAGCTGGCGATCGACGTGCTGAAGGTCGTCGACAAGTTGGGCGACGATCAACTCATCAAGGATGTGGCCAAGATTCTGGCGGCCAGTTCGACCCCGATGGAAGAGGCGTTTCTGTCCTGCGCGCGCATGCGCCAGGCCGAACAGCGCGCCCGCGCCTATCTGCGCGAACATGTGGTCAAGGAACTGGGTCGCGAAACGGGCTGACCGCGACACCTTGTCGTCGGTATACCATTGCATACCATCTTCCGTCGCCTGAGCGATTCCGCTAGAGACCGGCCCAGATCAGCAACCCAAGGAAGGGGGCAGACATGGCCGATACCCGCATTCCCGACATCATCTACACCAAGGTGGACGAGGCCCCGGAACTGGCAAGCGCTTCGCTCCTGCCGATCATCCGCCGCTTCGCCGCCGAAGCGGGCGTCGAGGTCGGCACGATGGACATCTCGCTGGCCGGGCGCATCCTTGCGACCTTCCCCGACCACCTGACGCCCGACCAGCGCATTCCCGACGATCTCGCCCGGCTTGGCGATATCGTGAAGACGCCTGAAGCCAACGTCATCAAGCTGCCCAACATCTCGGCTTCGGTGCCACAGCTTGTGGCGGCGGTGAAGGAGTTGCAGGCGCAGGGCTACGCCGTGCCGGATTACCCCGAGCCCCCCGCGACCGATGCGGAAAAGGCGGTCCGCGCGAAATACGACGCGATCAAGGGATCGGCGGTGAACCCCGTTTTGCGCGAAGGCAATTCCGACCGCCGCGCGGCGAAGGCCGTCAAGGCCTATGCGCAGGCCAATCCGCACCGCATGGGTGACTGGGCCAAGGACAGCAAGACGCGTGTCGCGGCCATGTCTGGGGGCGACTTCTTCTCGAACGAGGTGTCGGCCACCCTGCCCTCGGCCGCGACTGCCAAGATCGTGCTGACCACCGCCGACGGCACGGAACATGTGCTGAAGGACGGGCTGTCCTATCCTGCGGGCACCGTGGTCGACGCCACCTACATGAGCGCGGCAGCACTGGGCGACTTCCTCGCCGACGAGATCGCGAAGACGAAGGACGACGGCGTGCTCTTCTCGCTGCACATGAAGGCCACGATGATGAAGGTCTCGGACCCGATCATCTTCGGCCACGCGGTGCGCGCCTTCCTCGCCCCCGTCTTCGACGCCTATGGCGACGACATGGCGGCGCTGGGTGTGAACGCGAACCAGGGCCTGGGCGATCTTCTGGCCCGCGTGAAGGACCGCGCCGACATCATGGCAGCGATCGAGGCCTGCATGGCGGACCGCCCGCCGCTTTACATGGTGGACAGCGACCGCGGGATCACCAACCTGCATGTGCCTTCCGACGTGATCATCGACGCGTCCATGCCTGCGCTGATCCGGGCGGGCGGCAAGGGCTGGGGCCCGGACGGCAAGGAACACGACGCCGTTTGCGTCATCCCCGACAATTCCTATGCGCCGGTCTATGACGAGACGATCAGGTTCTTCAAAGAGAACGGCAAGCTGAACCCGGCCAGCGCCGGAACGGTGCAGAACATCGGCCTCATGGCGCAAAAGGCCGAGGAATACGGGTCGCACCCCACCACGTTTGAGATCCCCGCCGACGGCGTGGTGCGCATGGTGCTGGGCGACGGCACGGTCCTGCATGAACACAAGGTTGCGCAGGGCGACATCTGGCGGTCGGCCAGCGCGCGCAAAGCGCCGATCGAGGATTGGGTGAACCTTGCCATCGACCGGCAGCGGGCAGAGGGGTGCCGCGCGATCTTCTGGCTCGACGCCAACCGCGCCCATGACGCGGAGCTGATCGCCTATGTCAAACCGATCCTCGAAGCCAAAGGCGTCGCCGACCGGTTCGAGATCATGGCCCCCCGCGAAGCAACGCGCGCCAGCTTCGAGACGATCACCAAGGGAGACAACGTCATCGCGATCACCGGCAACGTGCTGCGCGACTACCTGACCGACCTCTTCCCGATCCTTGAACTGGCGACGTCCGCCAAGATGCTGTCGATCGTCAAGCTGATGCAAGGCGGCGGGCTGTTCGAGACAGGTGCCGGCGGGTCCGCCCCCAAGCATGTCCAGCAGTTGCAGGCGGAAAACCACCTGCGCTGGGACAGCCTTGGGGAATTCTGCGCTCTGGGCGAAAGCTTCAAGTTCCTTGCCGATGCCAAGGGCAACGACAGGGCGCGCGTGCTGGGCGATGCGGTCGATGCGGCGACGCAAGGCGTGCTCGACCATGACCGCAGCCCGGGCCGCAAGGCGGGCGAGCCCGACAACCGCGACAGCCATTACTGGTTCGCCCGCTACTGGGCCGAGGCGCTGGCCGCCCAGACCGAGGACGCGGGCCTTGCCGCGGCCTTCGCGCCTGTCGCGAAGGCCCTGGCCGACGGCGAAGCGGCCATCGTCGCCGAACTCGCGGCGGTGCGCGGCAAGGCGGTCGATACCGGCGGCTACTATCACCCCGACGCGGCGAAGATGGCCGCGGTGATGCGCCCCAGCGGGACGCTCAACGCCATCATCGGCTGACAGGCGACAGGCCGCGCCCCGGAACACGCCATCCGGGGCGCGGCCTTTTCGCAAGGCGGTCCGTGACCGCCTGCCTTTCCTCTGGCTTTCTGCGGCGCGGCAGGATATGCGCGCGCCAGACCAGACCGAGGAACCCCATGGACCTGCGCAACATCGCCATCATCGCCCACGTCGACCACGGCAAGACGACGCTTGTGGACGAACTGCTCAAGCAGTCGGGCGCCTTCCGCGAAAACCAGGCCGTGGCCGAACGCGCGATGGACAGCAACGACATCGAACGCGAACGCGGGATCACGATCCTGGCCAAGTGCACCTCCGTCGAATGGAAGGGCACGCGCATCAACATCGTCGACACCCCCGGCCACGCCGATTTCGGCGGCGAGGTGGAGCGGATCCTGTCCATGGTGGACGGCGTCGTCCTGCTGGTCGATGCTGCCGAAGGCCCGATGCCGCAGACGAAATTCGTGACCTCGAAGGCGCTGGCGCTGGGCCTCAAGCCCATCGTGCTCATCAACAAGGTGGACCGCCCGGACGCGCGCGCGGACGAAGTGCATATCGAGGCCTTCGACCTTTTCGCGGCGCTGGGCGCCACCGACGAGCAGCTCGACTTCCCGACCATCTTCGCCTCGGCGAAGCAGGGCTGGGCGAC
>CAZNMV010000050.1:0-5795 GCA_964573835.1 uncultured Aestuariivita sp.
AGGTCCATCTCGGCCCCGCCGCCCAGCGAATGGGCCAGATAGACCGGCACCCGCCCCCGTGCCGCCACCCCCGCCCAGGCGAAGGCCAGCGCGAGGCGGCTGTCGATCAGCGGATCGCGGCGCAGGAAGGTCTGCACCTCGGTGTCATACCCGGGGTATCGTTGCGAGATGACTGCGTTGTTCCGCGCGATGAGGCGGCGTTTTTCCGCGCTGCCGAAGGAGGTGCCACCGCGGTGTTCGACGAACAGCCCGCCCAGCCCCAGATGCCGCCCGCCCAGCGCGCGGATCTTCTGGCACCAGTCGACCTCTTCGCCGTAACCACGGCCGAAGGTGGTGTCGAAGGCGGGCAGACGGCGCAGCCAGGCGATGTTGATCGCCATGCAGAATCCCACGCCGGTAGGGGCATCGGCCAGTTCCGCCCCGCTGCAGAACCGCGACGCGACGCGGTCGATGGCATCGGCCTGCCCGGGGGCCAGATCGTGACGCGCGCAGATCGCGGGCGCGGTCAGGATCTCGGCGTCGTTTGACATGGGCGTGACGGTCGCCACGTTCAGATGGTCAAGCATCGGGCGGATCAGCCGCGACGCCCAGCCCTGCGGCACCAGCGCGTCCGAGTTGAGCAGGATCACATGCCGCCCCATCGGCACCGCCCGCGCGAAGGCAAGGTTGACCGAGGCGATGAAGCCCAGATTGCGGTCGTTTTCGATCAGCGTGACCCGCTTGCGCCGCGCGGGGGGAAGACCGGCGCGCCAGTCGCGCAGCCAGGGCCGCAGGGCGGGATCGGTCGAGGCGTCCTCGACCAGGATCAGGTGCCAAGGCAGATCGGTGTGGCGCAGGACGCGGTCCAGCATCTCGGGCAGGAGGTCGAAGGCATTGTGGATGGGCAGCACGATCGTCACCCCCGTCTGGGCAAGCCGCGCGGGCGGCGGCGGCGGGGCAGCGACGTCTTCGGTGAAGAGATGGGGGTTCAGCCGTTCCGACGGCGGCGGCGCGGTGAAGCCGAGCGCTGCCTTGATCCGCGCGACCGAACCCGCGTCGCGCCGCAAGGACCAGCGCAGGATGTCGGGGAGCGCGCGGCCCATGCGCGCGGCGAAATCCGGGGCAAGGCGGCGGCGCATGCGGCGCAGCGCGTCCCCGTCGGGCTGCGGCAGGGCAAAGACATAGCGCACCCCGTCGCGTTCGGCCCAGAGCGTGGCGCGGCCCTGATCGGCGGGCAGATCGAGCGTGAAGCCCGGTGTCTTGACCGCGCCGATGCCCTTGGCGCGCAGCACGTCGTCGCGGGCAAGGTCGGGGGATTTGGCGCTGCGCGCGGTGCCGCAGATCAGCCCCACCTGATTGGCCAGCGCCCAGCCGGCCACGCGGTATCGCCCGCCCGCCACCGCGATGCGGTCGAGATGGCCGAACAATTCCCCTTCGGTATCTGTCAGCGGCAGGGACGGCAGCGGAATGTCCCCGTGGCAGGTGACGAAACGGTCGAAAAGGCGCGACAGGCGATTTGACACGCGGCAGACTCCCCGCTGGCTGATCCGTGCCCCAAGATCGCCCCGGCAGGGTTAATTTTTCGTCTATTCTCGCGTGGAAACCGGGGACAGACTGGCACGAACCGGCAACCGAAAGGACAGACCCTGACAGACGGCCGCGATCCGCCGCCCGCCCGGCTTCTTGACCTGACGCGGACGATCCGCCGGGCAGGCCGCCCCGCGACCGGGGTGGACCGGGTCGAACGCGCTTATCTCGCGCGTCTTGTGGCCGGGCCTGTGCCGGTCTTCGGGCTGGTGCGCACGACGCTGGGCTATGTGTTTCTGGATCATGACGGGGTGCGCGGCCTGCAGGCGCGGGTGACGGGTGCCCTGCCCTGGGGGGCGGCGGACGCGCTGTCGACCTTCGCGCGGCGCAAGGGCGATGCGGTGCGGCGGGCGGAAAGCGATCTGCGTCGCCTTGCGCGGGCGCGGTGCCTGCCGGCGCGGCTGAGGGCGATGCTGGCGCGGCACCTGCCACCGCGTTCGGTCTATCTGAACGTGGGCCACACGAACCTGACCGACCGCGTGCTGTCGGCGGTGCGGGGGGTCGAGGGGGCGCGAATCGTGGCGATGGTGCATGATACCATCCCGCTTGATTTTCCCGACCTGCAGCGCCCGGGCACGGTGCCGGATTTCCGGGCGCGGCTGGGCCGTGTGATGGCGCGGGCCGATCTGATCCTGACCAATTCGGCGGCGACGGCAGAGGATCTGCGCCGCCATGCGCCCGACCCTTCCGCGCTGCCGCCGGTGCTGGTCGCGCCTTTGGGGCTGGACCTGACTGTCCCCGACCCGGGCGCGCTTCCCTCCGGCCTGCCACCCGGTGCCCCCTATTTCGTCTGCGTCGGCACGATCGAGCCGCGCAAGAACCATGCCCTTCTTCTTGATATCTGGGAGGGGTGGGGCGCGGGTGCGCCGCCGCTTTTCATCTGCGGCAGCCGGGGCTGGCTGAACGAAGACGTGTTCCGCCGCCTTGACGCGCTGCCGCCGGGCAGCCCGGTGCGCGAGCTGTCGGGCCTGCCGGACGGGGCGCTTGCGGCGCTGGTTGCGGGGGCGCGGGCGCTGCTGATGCCGAGCCTTGCGGAAGGTTTCGGCCTGCCCCCGGTCGAGGCCGCGGCACTGGGAACGCCGGTCATCTGCGCCGATCTGCCCGTCTATCGCGAGGTTCTGGGCGACATTGCCGTTTACGCAAACGCAACCGACAGGTATCTATGGGAAAACAGGATCCGGGACCTGATGGAGGACCGGACGGCAGAGCAGTTGCGCGCGCGGCTTCGCGGCTTCGCCCCGCCCGTCTGGGACGATCATTTCGGGAAGGTCCTGCGGTTGTGCTGATCCGCCGGGTGTCCGGTGTGTGTGGGTAATGAGGAAGGGCAAGCTTCGTGGGCGTCTGGCAATCCTATCGCCTCCGGCTTCTGCGCAAGCGCTGGCGCGTCCGCGCCTATCGCAAGCGGCGCGAATTGCGCAGCGTCGTTGACCGCACCGCCGGGATCAGACCCGGGGATATCCTTCTGTTTTCGACCCAGCGTAACGAAAAGGTGCGCCTGCCCTTCTTCCTCGATTACTACCGCAGGCAGGGGGTGAACCACTTCCTGATGGTGGATAACGACAGCACCGACGGGTCCTATGAATACCTCGCCGATCAGCCCGATGTGTCGCTCTGGCATACACGGGCCAGCTACAAGCGGTCGCGCTATGGGGTCGACTGGCTGAACTGGCTGCAGATGAAACATGCCCACGGGCATTGGTGCCTTGTCGTGGACCCGGACGAATTCTTCATCTACCCGTTCTGCGACACGCGGCCCCTGCGGGCGCTGACGGACTGGCTTGACGCGTCGTCGATCAAGTCGTTCTCGGCCATGCTGCTGGACATGTATCCCAAGGGCCCGATCGACGAACAGCCCTATGCCCCCGGTCAGGACCCCATGCAGATCGCCTGCTGGTTCGACAGCGGCAATTACACGATGAAGCGCAACAGGCGGTTCGGGAACCTCTGGATCCAGGGCGGGCCGCGGGCGCGTGTCTTCTTCGCCGACCGGCCCGAGCTTGCGCCCGCGCTGAACAAGATCCCGCTGGTGAAGTGGGACAAGCGCTATGTCTATGCCAGTTCGACCCACATGCTGCTGCCGCGGGGCCTGAACCTTGTCTATGACGAATGGGGCGGCGAGAAGGCGTCAGGCATCCTGCTGCACGCCAAGTTCCTCGACACCTTTTCGCACAAGGCCCGCGAAGAGCTGGAACGGCGGCAGCATTATTCGGCATCGGTCGAATACCGGGCCTATGCCGAGCAGCTGGCCGAGAACCCCGAGCTCTGGTGCAAGTGGTCGGAAAAATACATCAACTGGCGCCAGCTCGAGATCCTCGGCCTCATGTCCAAGGGGAACTGGGCATGAGCGTGGGCATCGTCATGCTGGTGCACACCGCGCTTGACCGGGCGGAACAGGTGGCACGGCACTGGACGGCGGCCGGATGCCCCGTGGTGATCCATGTGGACCGCACCGTGCCCGGCCCTGCCCACCGCGCCTTTACCGACGCGCTGTCGGGCGATCCCTTGATCCGCTTTTCGCGCCGGCACCGCTGCGAATGGGGCACCTGGGGGCTGGTGGCGGCGACGCAGGACGCGTCCGAGCTGATGCTGGGCACCTTTGCCAATGTGGCCCATGTCTATCTGGCGTCGGGTGCCTGCTTGCCGCTGCGCCCGGTGCAGGAGCTGATCGACTATCTGCAGGACAGCCCGCGCACCGATTTCATCGAAAGCGCGACGACTGCCGATGTGCCCTGGACGGTCGGCGGTCTGGACGAGGAACGATTTACACTGCGCTTTCCGTTTTCGTGGAAACGGCACAGGCCGCTGTTCGATCTGGCGGTCGATGTGCAGCGGCGGCTGCGGCTGAAGCGGCGCATCCCGGCGGGCCTTGTGCCGCATATGGGCAGCCAGTGGTGGTGCCTGACGCGGCAGACCCTGTCGGCCATCCTGCAGGACCCCGAGCGCGCCCGGTACGACCGGTATTTCCGGCATGTCTGGATCCCGGACGAAAGCTATTTCCAGACGCTGGTGCGGCTGTACTCCGGCAACATCGAAAGCCGGTCGCTGACGTTGTCCAAGTTCGATTTCCAGGGCAAGCCGCATATCTTCTATGATGATCACTTGCAGCTTCTGCGGCGGTCGGATTGTTTCGTGGCGCGCAAGATCTGGCCGCATGCCAACCGCCTTTACGAGGCGTTTCTGAGCGACCCCGCCCCAGGGTCCAAGCGCACGGAACCCAGCCCCGGCAAGATCGACCGCATCTTCGCCAAGGCGGTGGAGCGGCGTACGCGCGGACGCCCGGGCCTTTACATGCACAGCCGCTTCCCGAACGAGGATTGGGAGAACGGCGTCACCTGCAGCGCCTATTCGGTCTTCGAAGGCTTTACCGAGCTGTTCGAGGATTTCGAGACCTGGCTTGCCAAATCCACCGGCGCGCGGGTGCATGGGCATCTCTTCTCGCCGGACCGGGTGGAATATGCGGGCGGCCAGTCCCTCATGAACGGCTGCCTGTCCGGCAGCGCGGTGGCGCGCGATTACGAACCCAAAGGGTTCTTGACCAACCTGATCTGGAACACGCGCGGCGAACGGCAGTGTTTCCAGTTCGGGCCGGGCGACAACCAGAAGATCAGCTGGCTCATCGCCAAGGATCCCAATGCGCAGATCTCCGTGATCTCGGGCGCCTGGGCGGTGCCGCTCTTCCGGTCGAACCGCAACTTCGCCGATCTGCGCGCCGAAGCTGCCGAGTTGCAGCGGATCGAGCACAAGCATCTCGACGTGCTGCGGTCGGCCTTTTCGAAGGCGCGCATCCGAATCTGGACGATGGCAGAATTCGTCGATGCGCCGATGGAGCCGTTGCAGACCATTCTGGACGAAATCGGCGCAGTGCGGAATTCGCGGCTGGCCCCGGCGCCGAAGATGGTGAACCTCGACGGGTTCGGGCAGTTCCTGCAGAACCTCAAGAACCAGGGGATGCACCCGTACCTCATGGGCGACTTCCCGGTTGGGCCGGCGTCGGCGAACCAGCCGGCCCTGCCCCGAAAACCCTATCTGGTGCGGTGATTCATGGCCCGTCAGTTTGACTGTTTCGTCGTCTTCGCGGAAATGCGGACGGGGTCGAATTTTCTGGAATCGAACCTGAACGCGATCGATGGCGTGATCTGCCACGGCGAGGCGTTCAATCCCCATTTCATCGGTTATCCCACGACCGAGACGCTGCTGGGCCTGACGCAGGCCGACCGCGATGCCGACCC
>CAZNMV010000050.1:5895-13223 GCA_964573835.1 uncultured Aestuariivita sp.
ATCCTGAACCGGCTGCAGCGCAGCGGGCAGACCGCCTTCCATGTCGCCTATGAAGACCTGCAATCGGTCGAGGTGATGAACGGGCTGGCGCAATGGCTGGGCGTGCGCGGATCGCTTGAGGGGTTGTCGAAGACGCTGAAGCGGCAGAACCCCGAGCCGGTGGCTGACAAGGTGTCGAACCCCACCGAGATGGCGCGCGCCATCGCGCGGCTGGACCGGTTCAACCTGACCCGGACGCCGAATTTCGAACCCCGCCGGGGGGCGGCGACGCCCGCCTATGTCGCCGCCGCACGCGCGCCGCTTCTGTTCATGCCGATCAAGGGCGGGCCCGAGCTGAGCGTCGAGGACTGGCTTGCCGGTCTGGACGGGGTGGGCACGGGCGATCTGATCCGCGACATGACCCAGCGCGACCTGAAGCTGTGGATGCGCGACCGGCCGGGGCACCGGCGCTTCACCGTGCTGGCCCATCCGCTGGAGCGCGCGCACCGGGTGTTCTGCGAACGCATCCTGTCCACCGGGCCGGGGGCCTTCGGGCGCATCCGGCGCATATTGCAGCGCAGTTTCGATCTGTCGGTGCCCGAGACGATGCCCGACCACGCATACGGGCCTGACCGGCACCGCGCAGCGTTTGAGACCTTCCTGACCTTCCTGCGGGCCAATCTGGCCGGGCAGACCACCGTGCGCGTCGATGCGGCCTGGGCCGGTCAGGCGCAGGTGCTGCAGGGCTATTCCGAAGTGTCCCTGCCCGACGAGGTCATCCGCCCGCACGAGATGGCCGAGGCACTGCCGCGTCTGGCGGCCGCGGTGGGGGCCGCGCCGCGCCCCCTGCCGGTGCTGAGCGTGGCGACGCCGGTCGCCCTTGAGGCGATCCATGACCGCGCGCTGGAGGAGCTGGTGCAGGACATTTACCAGCGCGACTATCAGCTTTTCGGGTTCCGCGACTGGACGCCGGATCAGGCGGCCTGAACCGACTGCCCTTCGGTCAGAATGGCGTAAAGCGCCGCGGGGTCGCGGTTCGCCCGCAGCTTGGCGCAAAGCGCGCTGTCGCGCAGGGTGCGCGACACCAGCGCGAGCGCCTTGAGATGTTCGACGCCCGCGTCTTCGGGGGCCAGCAGCGCGAAGGCCACATCGACCGGCTGGCGGTCGACCGAGGCGAAGTCGATCGGCTTTTCCATGAGGATGAAGACCCCCACGACGCGGTCAAGACCGGCCAGACGGGCATGGGGCAGGGCGACGCCGTGCCCCACGCCGGTCGGACCCAGGCTTTCACGTTCGAGAAGGGCGTCGACCGTCACCTCGGGCTTCAGCCCATAGGCGGCGAAGGCGAGATCGCCGATTTCCTGAAAAAGGCGTTTCTTGCTGGACGCGGCCGAAATGACCTTGATCGCTACGGGTTTCAGGATGCTGGACAGCTGCATCTCAATCCTGTTCCTGCGGCCTGCCCGGGATAGGGCGCTGCCGATGGTTACTGAGACGGGTCGATCCAGCCTATATTGCCGTCTTCGCGGCGATAGACCACGTTCAACCCGTTCTTGCGTTCGTTCTTGAAGATCAGGACCGGGGCACCTGCCAGCTCCATTTGCATCACGGCTTCGCCCACGGAAAGAGACGGAATCTGCGTCTCGGTCTCGGCCACGATGATGGGCTGCAGCGATTCCGGTTCCGATTCCTCGCTCATGTCTTCGGAGGCGAGGATATAAGAGGACGCACCGAACAATTCAACGGGTTCGGTCCGATCGCGGTGGTGGTTCTTCAGGCGGCGCTTGTAGCGGCGCAGCTGCTTGTCCATCTTTTCGCCGCAGGCTTCGAAAGAGGCGTAGATTTCCGTCGCATGGGCCTTGGCCTGCGCGGTGAGGCCGGTCGACAGGTGCACCGTCGCTTCGCAGACATATTCATGGGCCGAGCGGGAAAAGACCACCAGCGCATCGGTGGGCCGGCCCGCGTACTTGGTCAGGACTTCGTCCAGCTGGGTCTTGACGTGGGTCTGCAGCGCCTCGCCGATGTCGATCTGCTTTCCGACGATTTGGTAACGCATGTGCTCTCCTTATCGGTTGTAGGACTCACACCCTGCCAGCCGGTTGCTCCGGCCTTTTTCGTGTGTCTTTTCCGTGGGTTGACGGGTTCCTGTCCGGCTTGGGCCGGGTGTGCGCGCGACCCTCGTCCGAAGAGCGGTGCAGGATCGGGTGCAAGGCGCGGCACAAAGGAACCATACCCTATTTGACCCATTCTTCGGGCAACGTGTCAACGAAAAGCGAAGGCCGCCGCCGGGATCGGCAGGGGTGGGCCGGGTCAGGAGATGCGGAATGTGTCGCCCAGATAGACGCGGCGCACGTTTTCGTTGCGCACGACCTCGTCGGGCGTGCCGGACATGAGCACGCGGCCATCATGCAAGATATAGGCGCGGTCCACGATTTCGAGCGTTTCGCGCACGTTGTGATCGGTGATGAGCACCCCGATTCCCCGCGTCTTCAGATCTGCGACAAGATGGCGGATGTCGCCCACGCTGATCGGATCGACGCCCGCGAAGGGTTCGTCGAGCAGCAGGTATTTCGGATCTGCGGCAAGACAGCGCGCAATCTCGACCCGCCGCCGTTCGCCGCCCGACAGCGCCAGCGCGGGGGCGCGGCGCAGGTGTTCGATGGAAAACTCGGACAGAAGCTCTTCCAGCCGTTCGCGGCGCTTGTGCCGGTCGTCGACCGCGATGTCGAGAATGGCAAGGATGTTGTCCTCGACGCTGAGGCCACGGAAGATCGACACTTCCTGCGGAAGGTATCCGATCCCCAGCCGCGCGCGGCGATACATCGGCAGCATGGTGACGTCGCGCCCATCGACCAGAACCTGCCCGCCTTCGGGAAAGACGAGGCCCGCGATGGTGTAGAAGGTCGTCGTCTTGCCCGATCCGTTGGGGCCGAGAAGGGCGACGACTTCGCCGCGCGCAAGGTCCATCGACACGTCGCGGATCACCAGCCGCTTGCGGTAGGATTTGCGCACGCTGCGCACCCGCAGACCCGAGGACCCTTCGGTCACCGTCAGGTCGGGGCGTCCCGCCATCAGTCGCTGCCCGATTGCAGGATCGTCCGGACACGGCCGGTCATCTGCGCGGTCCCGGTGGTCAGGTTGATGATCGCCTGCTCCGAAGTGAGCGCGCTGCGCCCCTGTGTCAGAAGCACGTTGCCGGTCATCACGATCACGCCGCTGTCGATGGTATAGTCCGCGCGCTCGGCCTCGGCCGCATCGGGGCCGCTGACGAGCGTCACGCCGCCGGTCGCCTCCATCCGGTCGATGCCTTCGCCGGTGGACTTGTAGACGATCAGCACACGCGGCGCGGCCAGCCGCATGTCGCCCTGCCCGATCACCACGTTGCCGGTGAAGACGGCCTCGCCGGTTTCCTGGTTGACGTCGAGCGTGTCGGCGGTGACTTCGACCGGCAGGCTGGGATCGGCCTTGATCGCGCCGAAGGCGACGCGGGTTTCCTGCGCGGATGCGGCAGCGGCAAGACCGGCGGCGAAAAGGATGGCGGCAATCGGACGGAGCAGGGACAACAGGGTCATCTTTCGGTATTCCCGGGTTCGTATAGCAGTTTCACCCCGTCCTTGAAAAGAAGATGTGCCTGACCCGTTCCGGGGTTGCGGGTCAGGGTCATCGCGCCGGCGTCAAGGCGGCCCATGGGCGACAGGCCGCTGACGGCACCGGGGCTTTCCACCGACAATTCGGTGAGCGCGGCCCGCAGTTCCTGGCTGCGCAGCGCGAAGCCCGTGCTGGTGGCAAGATCGACGTCCCCCAGCAGGACCGCGCGGTCGCGGTCGGATGAAAACATGCCCCGGTCGGAGGACAGGGTCACGGCATTGCCCGACAGAAGCGTGATCTGCCCGAGCATGCCTTCGGCGCGGGTGAGATCGCCGCTGGGGTCGGGGCGGATCAGCTCGGCTGCGAAGAGGATGTTTTCGCCGACATCGGTCTGGCCCGCGAAGAAGGGCGAGGTGATCACCTGACCGCCGCGCAGCCTTTCGGGAAGTTCGCCGTCACCGAAGGGCAGGGACCGGGTGGGATCAACGCTGCGCGACAAAAGGAACAGCGTCGACAGCAGCGCCAGCGCCGCCAGCGGCAGCGCCACCTTCAGAACCGCCACCAGCCGCGAATACCCGTCCATGGCGCAGGCCCCTCACCCCAGACCGACGCGCAGGCAGTCGTGAATGTGCAGCAATCCTTCCGCCTGCCCGGCCCCGGCGGGGTCTACGACGAACAGGCAGGTGATCTTGCGCCGCGTCATCAGCGCCACCGCCGTTTCGGCCAGAGCATCGGGGCCGATGGTGGTTGGGCCCGGCGTCATCACCTCTGCGGCACTCGCGGCCAGAAGCCCGTCGCCCATGTGGCGGCGCAGGTCGCCGTCGGTGACGATCCCGGCAAGGCGGCCGTCTTCGCCGCGCACGCCGACGACGCCGAAGCCCTTGCGGCTGATTTCGATCAGGGCCTCGGACATGGGCGTGTCGGTATCGACCATGGGCAGGCGATCGCCCGTATGCATCAGGTCGCGCACTTTGGACAACCGCGCGCCCAGCTTGCCGCCGGGGTGGAACTGGCGGAAATGTTCCGGGGTGAAGCGGCGGTGTTCCATAAGCGCCACGGCCAGCGCATCGCCGAGCGCGAGCGTCATCGTGGTCGACGACGTGGGCACGATGCCCGTGCCGCAGGCTTCGTCCGCCTTGGGCAGCACCAGCGCGACATCCGCCTGCCGCAAAAGCGTCGACTCCGCCCGCGAGGCGACCCCGATCAGCGGAATGGCGAAGCGGCGGGTATAGGCGATGAGATCGGCAAGCTCGGGCGTTTCGCCGGAATTGGACAGGACCAGCACCGCGTCGCCCTGCGCCATCATGCCCAGATCGCCGTGGCTGGCTTCGGCCGGGTGGACAAAATGCGCGGGCGTGCCGGTCGAGGCCAGCGTCGCCGCGATCTTTCGCGCGATGTGGCCGGATTTGCCCATGCCGCTGACGATGACGCGGCCGCGCGCGTTCAGGATGGTTTCGACCGCGCGGTCGAAGGAGGCGTCGAGCCCCTGTTCAAGCGCGGCGAGCGCCTGCGTCTCGATCCGGATCACCCGCCGCGCGGTATCGAGGTATGACCCGGTCATGAATGCGCGAAGATGTCGATTTCGGGCCAGCCTTCGATGTCGAGCTGCGCGCGCGTCGGCAGGAAATCGAAACAGGACTGCGCGAGATCCATGCGCCTTTCGCGGACGAGCATGGCGTTCATCGCCTCTCTCAGGCGGTGCAGGTGCAGCACGTCGGACGCGGCATAGTCGAGCTGCGCCGCACTCAGCGTTTCGGCACCCCAGTCGCTGGTCTGCTGCTGCTTGGAAATGTCGATGCCGAGCAGTTCCTGCAGGAGGTTCTTGAGCCCGTGGCGGTCGGTGAAGGTGCGCACGAGGCGGCTCGCGATTTTGGTGCAGTAGACGGGGGCCGTGGTCACCCCGAAGGTGTGGTAAAGGACCGCGATGTCGAAGCGGCCGAAATGGAAAAGCTTCAGCACCTTCGGGTCGGCCAGCATGCGGCAGAGATTGGGCGCAGAAGTCTGACCCATCGCGACCTGGATGATGTGGGCATGCCCGTCGCCGCCCGACAGCTGGATCACGCAGAGCCGGTCGCGATGCGGGTTCAGCCCCATGGTTTCGCAGTCGATGGCGACGACCGGGCCAAGGTCGAGCCCGTCGGGCAGATCGTTCTTGTAGAGGTGGTTCGCCACGCGTGCAGTCCTTCGCCGTTTCCCGCCCAGATACGGGCTTTGAGGCGCGAAAACAACTGCCGCAGGGTCAGAGTGGGCAGCGCCCCGTCGCAGCGCATATGCTGTGCCGCAGGATAGGGGAGGACGACGATGCGCGCCTATGACCGCGACGACCTGATGTTCCAGCTCTGGGAGGTGGCCGGGCTGGACCGCCTGATCGAGGGCAGCGATCTCGACCGCGCGGCGGTGATGGGGATCCTCGACACCGCCGACCAGATCGCGGGGGATCATTTCCTGCCGCTCGGCCGTCTGCTGGACGAGGAAGAGCCGCGCTTCGAGGATGGCCGCGCGATCATCCCGGAGGCGGCGGTCGCCGCGATCCGCGCGCATGCGGCGGCGGGGTTCGTCGGTTCCGGTCTTGACCCCGCGCATGGCGGCATGGGCCTGCCGGAAATCGTGCATCAGGCATCGGCCTATGTCTTTTCGGCCTCGAACATCTCGCTGGCGGGATACGGGCTGCTGACCGTGGGGGCCGGGCGGCTGATCCAGTCCTTCGGGACCGAGGCGCAGAAGCGCCGTTACCTCGAACCCATGGCCGAGGGTCGGTTCTTCGGCACCATGTGCCTGAGCGAGCCGCAGGCGGGGTCGTCGCTGTCCGACATCACCACGCGGGCGGAACCCGTGGGCGACGGCACGTATCGCATCACCGGCCGCAAGATGTGGATTTCCGGCGGCGAACAGGAGGTGACCGAGAACATCGTGCACATGGTGCTGGCGAAGATCCCCGGTGGCCCGGCGGGGGTGAAGGGGATTTCGCTCTTCATCGTGCCGAAGCGCCGTGCCGATGGCAGCCCGAACGACGTGACGCTTGCGGGGCTGAACCACAAGATGGGCTATCGCGGCACCACCAACTGCGCGCTGAACTTCGGCGAGGCGGGCGAGTGCATCGGCGAATTGCTGGGCGAACCGCACAAGGGCCTGTCCTACATGTTCCAGATGATGAACGAGGCGCGCATCGGCGTCGGCATGGGGGCGACGGCGCTGGGGCAGGCGGGGTATCAGGCGTCGCTGGCCTATGCGCGGGAACGGCCGCAGGGCCGCGCGGTGGGCGCCCGACACGCTGGCTTCCGGGCAGGACAGGAAGGCGGTGCCGATCTGCACGCCCGCCGCACCCAGCATCAGGGCGGCGGCGATGCCGCGCCCGTCCATGATGCCGCCCGCCGCGATCACCGGCAGGCCGACCGCATCGGCGACCTGGGGCACCAGCGCCATGGTCGTCATCGCACCCTGCATGGGATCGGAAAGGAAGATGCCGCTGTGGCCGCCGGCCTCGAAACCCTGGGCGATCACCGCATCGACGCCGCGTTTCTCCAGTTCCACCGCCTCGGCCGGCGCGGTCGCCGAGCACAGCACCCGGCAGCCGGCCGCCTTCACGCGGTCGACCAGCTTCTGCCCGGGCAGGCCGAAGTGGAAGGAGACGACCTGCGGGCGCATCGCCTCGATCACGGCAAGCTGCCCCTCGTGGAAACTCGGCCAGGCGCTCTCTGCGGGCGGCAAGGCGCCGAGCCCCGCGTCGTTCCACAGCGTCTGCAGCATGGTGCGCATCGCCG
>CAZNMV010000051.1:0-13112 GCA_964573835.1 uncultured Aestuariivita sp.
GTCGCCGTTCACCACCTGCAGGATGCCGTCGGGCAGCCCGGCCTCTGTCATCAGTTCGGCCAGCATCAGCGGCACCGACGGGTCACGCTCGGACGGCTTGAGGATGAAGGCGTTGCCGCAGGCGATGGCGGGCGCGAACATCCACATCGGGATCATGGCGGGAAAGTTGAACGGCGTGATGCCCGCGGTGACACCCAGCGCCTGGCGCATCGAATACATGTCGATGCCGGGGCCCGCGCTGTCGGTGAATTCGCCCTTCAGCAGATGCGGCGCGCCGATGCAGTATTCCACCACTTCCAGACCGCGCTGCACGTCGCCCTTGGCGTCGGGCAGGGTCTTGCCATGCTCGCGGCTCAGCGCCTCGGCAAGCTTGTCCATGTCGCGGTTCAGCAGGTGCACGAAATTCATCATCACCCGCGCGCGGCGCTGCGGGTTGGTCGCGGCCCAGGCGGGCTGGGCGGCGGCGGCGATCTCGACGGCGCGGTTCACCTCGGCGGTCGAGGCCAGCGGCACCTTCGCCTGGACTTCGCCGGTCGCGGGGTTGAAGACATCGGCAAAACGGCCCGACGTGCCTTTCACATGCGCGCCGTCCAGATAATGGGTCAGTTCCTGCATCGTCTCTCTCCCTCGTGAAAATGGCGTGGCGCAGACAATAGGCTTGCATGAATCCCATGAACAGAGGCAAGATTTCAAAGACGATTTGCAGGAATGCCGGGGCGAAGGGGCAGGGGATGGAACCTAACTGGGACGATCTGCGGGTCTTCCTGCACGTTGCGCGCGAAGAAAGCCTGTCGGGCGCGGGCAAGAAGCTGCGCCTCGATCCGGCCACGGTGGGCCGCCGCGTCGCCCGGCTCGAAACCGCGATGGAGACGGTGCTTTTCATCAAGTCGCCGCAGGGCTACAGCCTGACCGCTTCGGGCGAACGGCTGCTCGCCCATGCCGAGGCCGCCGAACAGGCGATGCGCGCGGGGTCCGACGCGCTGTCGGGTCCGGGCGACCGGCTTGCGGGGCAGATTCGCATCGGCGCGCCCGATGGCTGCGCGAACTACCTCCTACCGCAGGTCTGCGCGGCCATCGCGGATGAAAATCCCGATCTCGACATCCAGATCGTGGCGTTGCCCCGCATCGCCAACCTGACCCGGCGCGAGGCCGATCTCGCCATCACGGTCAGCCCGCCCACGGCGGGTGCTTTCGCCGTGGACCGGATCACCGATTACCGCCTGCACGTCGTCGCCGCCCGCCAGTATCTGCGCAACGGCGCCCCGATCACGACGCCGGAAGACCTCAAGGCGCATCGCTTCATCGGCTATATCCCCGACATGATCTACGACGCCGATCTCGACTATCTCGGCGCGCTGGGGATCGACCGCGTCGCGCTGGCCTCGAACTCGGTTCCGGTGCAGTTGCGCATGTGCCAGCAGGGTCACGGGCTTTGCGTTGCGCATGATTTCGCGCTGCCCTCGCACGGGATGCTGCGCAAGGTCCTGCCCGACCAGATCAGCCTCACGCGCAGCTTCCACCTGGTGCGGCATGTCGGCGATCGCAAGAGCGACCGGCTCAACCGGTTCTCCGATCGCCTCTGTGCCGGGCTCCGGGCCGAGGTCGAAAGGCTCGAAGGGCTGACCTAACGGCACTTGACAGGTGCAAACATTGCGAAGACCCTGTTGAAAACGAAAGAAAATAACAGGGAGGATGTCATGCTGGTTCACCAGATCCTGAAATCCAAGGCCAGCGCCGACGTCGTGACGGTACGATCGGGCACCCGTGTGGCCGAGGCGGCACGCCATCTGGCGGAACGCCGCATCGGCACGGTGATCGTGTCGGATGACGGTGTGACCGCGCTCGGCATCCTGTCGGAACGCGATATCGTGCGCGAACTGGCCCGCTCGGGCGGTGCCTGTCTCGACCGCAGCGTCGACGATTACATGACGCGCGATCTGGTCACATGCACCGCGCAGATGGACGCTGACGCGGTGATGAAGACCATGACCGACGGCCATTTCCGCCACATGCCCGTGGTCAATGACGGCAAACTGGTCGGGCTCATCACGCTGGGCGACGTGGTCAAGGCGCAGCTTGCCGAACTCGCGATGGAGAAATCGGCCCTCGAAGGGATGATCATGGGTCACTGAGCGCGGGCGCGCCCCACCCCTTGCATTCCGCGCGCGGTTCTGTTTGCGTGCCGGAAAAACAAGGGGACAGGAGGACACAACGCCATGCGCGTCGGTCTTTATCCGGGGACATTCGACCCCATCACGCTCGGTCATATCGACATCATCCGCCGTGCCGCGACACTGGTCGACCGGCTTGTCATCGGGGTCGCGATCAACCGCGACAAGGGCCCGCTCTTCAAGCTGGAAGACCGAGTCGCCATGATCGAGTCCGAAAGCCGCGGTCTCTCCGCCCAGACCGGCACCGAAATCGTCGTCCATCCCTTCGAGAACCTGCTGATCGACTGCGCCCGCGACGTGGGCGCGCAGGTCATCGTGCGCGGCCTGCGGGCGGTCGCGGATTTCGAGTACGAATTCCAGATGGTCGGGATGAACCGCGCGCTCGACGACAGCATCGAGACTGTCTTCCTGATGGCCGAGGCGCGCCATCAGGCCATCGCCTCGAAGCTCGTCAAGGAAATCGCGCGGCTGGGGGGCGACGTGTCGAAATTCGTCACGCCCGCGGTGCATCAGGCGTTGAAAGAGCGGCTGGGCGGCTAGCGCCAGAAGGCCAGCCATTCGATCAGGTCGGCCATCTTGCGCGCCAGAAACAGCAGGTGTTCGGTGCCGTACAGCATCACATCGACCGTGATCGCGCCCAGGATGAGCAGGGCCAGCCCTAGGGCGATCTGGTTCGTCATGGCGCGTCTGTCCTGTCGTGGCTCAGGCCCCACCCTGCCCATTGGGCCCGGGCGGGGCAAGCCCGCTCAGGCGCGCGCCATCGCCACGGCCACATCGGCCATGCGGACCGAGAAGCCCCATTCGTTGTCATACCAGGCCAGCACCCGCACCAGCCGCCCGCCCACGACCCGCGTCTGGTCCGGCGCGAAGATCGAGCTTTCCTCGGTGTGGTTGAAATCGACCGACACGAGCGGCTCGGGCTCATAGCCCATCACACCCTTCATCGGCCCCTCGACCGCGGCCTTCACGGCGGCGTTCACGTCATCGGCGGTCACGTCGCGCGACGCGGTGAAGGTCAGGTCCACCGCGCTCACGTTCGGGGTGGGCACGCGGATGGCCGACCCGTCCAGCTTGCCCTTGAGTTCCGGCAGCACCTCGCCCAGCGCCTTGGCGGCACCGGTGGAGGTGGGGACCATCGACATCGCCGCGGCGCGCGCGCGATACAGGTCCTTGTGGCGGCGGTCATGGGTCGGCTGGTCGCCGGTATAGGCGTGGATCGTCGTCATCACACCTGCCTCGATCCCGATCGCATCGTTCAGAACCTTGGCCAGCGGCGCGAGGCAGTTCGTCGTGCAGGACCCGTTCGACACCATCACGTCCCCGGCGGTGAGGCTGTCGTGGTTCACGCCGTAGACGACCGTCCGCTGCACGTTCTTGGCAGGTGCCGAGATCAGCACCTTTTTCGCGCCCTGCGCCAGATGCACGCGCGCCTTCTCGCCGTCGTTGAATTTGCCGGTGCATTCCAGCACCACATCGCAGCCCGACCAGTCGAGCTCGGCCGGATCATAGGTCGAAAACATCTGCATCGGGCCCTGACCCACATCCATCATGCCCGGGCCCAGGGTCACAGGGCGGGGATAGCGGCCATGCACGCTGTCGTATTTCAGCAGATGCGCCGCCGTTTCCAGCGGGCCGGTCGCGTTCACCTTCACCACCCGGATATCCGTGCGTCCGCTCGACGCGATATGCGCCAGCGTGCAGCGCCCGATCCGTCCGAAGCCGTTGATCCCGACATTGATGGTCATGATGAACCTTCCTTCACTCTGTCCGCTGGCCCCGGCCATACACAAGCCCCGCGCGGCCCAAAAGATCAAAAGCGACGTGTTTAGAATGTGTTAGCGCAAACTTCCCCGAAAAGGCGTCAAAGCTTGCCTTCCGCCCCCCGCCGGTTAGGGTGAGACTGCATGCAGGGCGCAACGGGGCGGCGCATGAGCGGTCTTCTGGCACTTCTCGACGATGTCGCGGCCATCGCCAAGGCGACGGCGGCCTCGGTCGACGATGTCGCGGCGCAGGCGGCGAAAGCGGGCAGCAAGGTCGCGGGCGTGGTGATCGACGACGCCGCGGTCACGCCGAAATACGTCACCGGCCTCGACGCCGCGCGCGAATTGCCGATCATCTGGAAGATCACCAAGGGCTCGCTCGTCAACAAGCTGGCGATCCTGCTGCCGGCCCTTCTGGCGCTGAACACCTTCGCGCCTTGGGCGATCACGCCGCTTCTGATGCTGGGCGGGCTCTATCTCTGTTTCGAGGGCGCGGAAAAGGTCTTTCACGCGCTCTTTCCCCATGTCGACGCGCATGTGGACGAGGACCTCGACGTGGGCGATCCCGTCCAGCTCGAGGAAACCCGCGTGAAGGGTGCGATCAAGACCGATTTCATCCTGTCGGCCGAGATCATGACGATCATCCTGTCCAACGTCGAGGCACCCAACATCTGGTTCGGGGCGGCGACGCTGGCGGTCGCGGGCGTCGCGGTCACCGCGCTGGTCTATGGCGCGGTCGCTCTCATCGTGAAGATGGACGACGCGGGCGTCTGGCTGGCCGCGCACGGGCGGACCGGGGCAGGGCGGTCCTTCGGGCTGGGCCTCGTCAAGGGGATGCCGAAGCTCCTGAAACTTCTCAGCATCGTGGGCACCGCCGCCATGCTCTGGGTCGGCGGCGCGATCCTGACACATGGCCTCGAGGTGCTTGGCTGGCCTGCGATCTATGACGGCATCCACCACCTCGCCGAAGCGGCCGCCCAGGCCGTGGGCCGCGCCGAAGGCTTCATCGCCTGGGCCGTCACCGCGCTTGGTGACGGGATCCTCGGGCTGGCCGTGGGCCTGGCGCTGATCCCCGTCGTGACGCGGATCATCGGCCCCCTCACGGGAAAGGCCGCGCAGTGATGCGCGGCCCCTGTCTTCCTCTCGCCCCAAATATCCCCGCCGGAGGCTTGCGCCGTCAGGCGCAAATCCTCACAGGCCAAGAAGCCCGCGCACCTTGGCGGCCGTCGCCTCGGCGGTGATCCCGAACTTCTCGTAAAGCACCTCTGCCGGGGCGGAGGCCCCGAAATCGTGCATCCCGATGAAGCCCGACTTCTCGCGGCGGCCGCGCTCGCCGAACAGCCAGCGGTCCCAGCCGAAGCGGATGCCCGCCTCGACCGCCACGCGCACCGGCCCGCCGGGCAGGACGCGTTTACGATAGGCCTCGGGCTGCTCCTCGAACAGCTCCCAGCAGGGCATCGACACGACCCGTGTGCCGATGCCTTCGGCCTGCAGGATGTCGCGGGCGGCCATTGCGATCGACACTTCCGAGCCGGTGGCCAGCAGGATCGCCTGCCGCTTGCCGTCCGCTTCCACCAGCACATAGGCGCCCTGCGCGGTGAGGTTCTTGCCTGTATGCTTGGTGCGCAAGGTCGGCACGTTCTGACGCGTCAGCGACAGCACGCTCGGCGTTTCCTTCGCGGTCAGCGCCAGTTCCCAGGCTTCCGCCGTCTCGATCGTGTCGGCGGGCCGGAAGACCCAGGTGTTCGGCGTCGCGCGGCTCATCGCCAGATGTTCGACCGGCTGGTGGGTCGGGCCGTCTTCGCCCAGCCCGATGGAATCATGCGTCATCACGAAAACGGTCGGGATCTTCATGAGCGCCGCGAGCCGCATCGAGGGCCGCGCGTAATCGGTGAAGCACATGAAGGTGCCGCCATAGGGCCGCACGCCTCCATGCAGCGCCATGCCGTTCATCGCGGCCGCCATACCGTGTTCGCGGATGCCGTAATGGATGTAGCGGCCCTTGCGGTTTTCGGGGGTGAAGATGCCCAGATCGCCGGTCTTGGTGTTGTTCGACCCCGTCAGGTCGGCCGATCCGCCCACAGTTTCCGCCATGATCGGGTTGACGACTTCGAGCACCTTTTCCGAACTCGCACGGGTGGCGATCTTCGGCGCGCTCTCGCTCATCTGCTTTTTCAGCGCGCGGATGGTTGCCGCCAGCCGCTTGGGCGCTTCGCGGTCCAGCGCGCGGGTGAATTCGGCCTGCTTGGCGGCGGGCAGACCGGCAAAGCGCGCCTCCCATTCGGTGCGGGCTGCAGCCCCCCGCCGGCCGATCTCTTCCCATTGTGTCTTGATCGCGGCGGGGATTTCGAAGGGCCCCCAGGTCCAGCCATAGGCCTCTTTCGCGGCCTGCAGCTGTGCCTTGTCGGTCAGCGCGCCGTGGCCCTTGGCGGTATCCTGCGCCGCATGGCCCAGCGCGATATGCGTCTTGCAGGCGATCATGCTGGGGGTTTTGGTCTTTTTCGCCGCCGCGATGGCCGCGTCGATGGCAACGGGGTCATGCCCGTCGATTTCCTGCACGTCCCAGCCGCTGGCGCGGAAGCGCGCCACCTGGTCGGTGCGACAGGCGATGTCGACCGTGCCGTCGATGGTGATGTTGTTGTTGTCCCAGAAGACGATCAGCTTCGACAGTTCATGACGACCCGCCAGCCCGATGGCTTCCTGGCTCACGCCTTCCATCAGGCAGCCATCGCCCGCGATTACATAGGTGTAATGGTCGACCACCTTCGCGCCATAGCGCGCGCGCTGGATTTCCTCGGCGATGGCGAAGCCCACGGCGTTCGAGATCCCCTGGCCCAGCGGCCCGGTCGTCGTCTCGATCCCCTTGGCGTGACCGTATTCGGGGTGCCCCGCCGTGCGCGCGCCCCATTGACGGAAATTCTTCAGCTCTTCCAGCGTCATGTCCGCATAGCCGGTGAGGTGAAGCAGCGAATACAGCAGCATCGACCCATGCCCGGCCGACAGGATGAACCGGTCGCGGTCGGGCCAGTCCGGGGCAGAGGCGTCGAACTTCAGATGCTTCTCATACAGCACGGTCGCAACATCGGCCATGCCCATGGGCATCCCCGAATGCCCCGAATTCGCCGCGGTGACGGCGTCGAGCGTCAGCGTGCGGATCGCCGCTGCCTTGAACCAGTGATCGGGATGGGTGTTGCGCAGGGCGGTCAGGTCCACGTGGGGCGCTCCTCGGCGTGATGGGGGATCGTGCCGCTGAATATCAGCCCGGGGCCAAAGATCAAGCACATGCCCCCGCGCCCCGCGCCGGCAAGTTGAAGCCCGTCGCCCAAGCCCTTGAAAGCAAAGGGGCGCTTTTCGCACCCTGCCCGTATGGTCTAGGCTGTGCTGAACGGGCCATGATTCGATGGGCCGGGGCCATGCCCCGCCACGCCGCCACACAAGACCCGGGAGGGCTGACTCGATGAGCGATATCGAAGAACTCCAGCGCAGGATCACCGCGGCGATCGACCGGATTGCCGCCGGGATCGAAACGGTCGAGGTGCGGGCCACAGGCGCCGATCCGGCCGAACTTGAAGCCCTGCGCGCCGAACGCGATGCAGCACTTGCCGACCGCGACGCGGCGCGGGCCGACTGCGAGACGGCGCAGAAGGCGCTGGAGGAGGAGCGCCTTGTCACCGCCCAGCTCGAGGAACGCATCCGCAAGCTGAAGGACCGTCACGCCACCGAACTGGCCGAGGCGCAGGCGCAGATGCCGTCCTCGGACCACCTCCAGCGGCTCGATGCCGACCTGCAGCGCCTGCGCAAGGCCAATGACCAGCTCCGCCAGTCCAACGCGGCCCTGCGCGACGCGAACGAGGAAGGCGTGGGCGAACCGCACCTGATCAACAAGGCGATGCTTGCCGAACTCGAAGGCCTGCGCGCCGCGCGTGCCGCCGACGTGGCCGAGGCGACATCGATCATGGCCCAGCTCGTGCCGCTTCTCGAAAAGGCCCGCGATCTGCCGGAAGGGGAGGACGCCTGATGCCCGAAGTCACAGTCACCATCGGTGGGCGCAGCTTCGACGTCGCCTGCCAGGAGGGGGAAGAGGTCTATCTCCGCGCCGCCGCCGGCATGCTCGACGACGAGGCGCAGGTGATCTCCGACCAGATCGGCCGCATGCCGGAAGCGCGGATGCTGCTGATGGCGGGGCTGATGCTGGCCGACAAGACCGCCGCGGTCGAGGACCGCATCCGCGAGCTCGAGGCGCAATTGGCCGACCGCTCGGCAGAGCTCGAGGCGCTGAAATCCGCGCCGCCCCCCGAACCCGACCGTGTCGAGGTTCCCGTCATTCCTGCCAGCGTGACCGAAACGCTTGCCGAACTGGCCGCGCGTGCTGAATCGCTCGCCGCCTCGATCGAGGAAAAGGCGGCAGGCTGACCGCTGGGTCAGCCGGTCGTGAAGCGCGCGTCGAGATACCCCGCGATGTCGGTCAGCGAGGCCTGCGCCTCGGGGATGTCGTACCACTCAAAGACGTGCCACATCCCTTCCCAGACGCGCAGCCTTGTGTCTGCCCCGGCCTCGCGCATCACGCGGTCCAGCCTGCAGCACACGCTGAGCAGCAGATCGCGCGTGCCGGTGGTGATGATCGTCGGCGGGAAATCCGGCCCGAAGGCGCCAAAGATGGGCGAGGCGCGCGGGTCGCGGGCGTCGGTCCCCGGCGGCAGATAGCGGGCGCGGAATGCGCCGCTGTCGTCCGACCGGATGAAGGGGTCGCGGTCCGCCTCGTAACTGTCGCCCCGGCGGCCGCTGGTATCCGCGCCTGGCGAGATCAGCGCCAATGCCACGGGCTGCGGCCCGCCGGCCGCGCGCAACGCCTGCGCCGCCCCGAGCGCGAGATTGCCGCCCGCCGATTCGCCCGCCAATGCGGTGTCCGGCGTCTCGGCCAGCACGGCGCGTGCAATCGCGGTGCAGGCATCGAAGGCCGCGGGGAAGGGATGCTCGGGTGCCAGCGGATAGGCGGGTGCGATCACCTGCGCGCCCGTACCCGCGGCCAGCGCCGCCGCGATGGGCAGGTCCTCGAAGGGGCTGCCCAGCACGAAGCCGCCGCCGAAGAAGTACAGGATGCGCCGGTTGCCCCTGCGCAGGGGCGGGTCGATCACCAGCGCGTCCAGCCCGCAGACCTGAGCTTCGCTGACGGTGACGCCGGTGCGGGCGATGGCGGCCTGTGAAAACGGCGCAGCATAGGCACGGCCCTCGGCCCGCAAATCGTCCATCGGCCGCGTGAAATCGCGGCGCGGCCGGGTCGCGGCCTGAGCGATCAGCGCCTCGGCCTGCGGGCTGATATGGGCAGGGCCGGGCAGGGGGGCGGGATCGTCTTGCATCGCAGCTCCCCTGCTTCTTCGGGTTCGCGAACATCCCGGGGTCGCTATTGTCGCGCCCCTGGTCCGCGAGACAATGGCGACGGGGGGAGGCGACGGGGCAGAGCCCCCGCGGCACGCCCTCAGGCGTTGGCTTCGCGGATCTTGTCGGCGGCGTCCTTGTCGTAGGTCACGCCCTTCTCGTCGAAGAGCTGATCCAGTTCGCCCGACAGCGTCATCTCGGTGATGATGTCGCAGCCACCGACGAATTCGCCCTTCACGTAAAGCTGCGGGATCGTCGGCCAGTCCGAGAAATCCTTGATGCCCTGACGGATATCGGAATCGGCCAGCACGTTCACGTCCTGAAACTCGACCCCCATGTAATTGAGCACGCCCGCCACGCGGCTGGAAAAGCCGCATTGCGGCATGCTCTTGGTGCCTTTCATGTAAAGCACCACGTCATGCGCCTGAATGGTTTCGCGGATCTTGGTGGCTGCGTCGGTCATGTCCGTCTCTCTTTCGGGGTGAAGCGTTGAGCAGGGGCGCGGGATCCGCGCGCGGGAATGTGGCTGGCGCGGTCAGGGTGCACCGCGATCGGGGCGATCGCAGGGGACTGAGGCGCAGGGGCGGCGGCAGTCATGGGATCAGTCCGGGGCCTTCGTGGTCAGCGCCAGCGCGTGCAGCGCGCCGTCGGGGCCGTCCATCCTGCCCTTCAGCGCGGCATAGACCGCGCGCTGCTGCTGCACACGGTTCAGGCCCCGGAAGCTTTCGTCGATCACCAGCGCCGACATGTGAACCCCGTCGTCGCCTTCCACCACGATCTTCGCCTTGGGAAAGCTCTGGCGGAGAAGGTCCTCGATTTCCTGGGCGTGCATCGGCATTGGCAGCACCTCCTTGGGGTCTTGATTTAAAGATGTAATCCCGTTGCAGCTTTTGCGCAAGAACGTCCCGTCATGTCAAAGCCGCCGCGAAGGCCCCACGATACAGCCGTGACAATTCCGCCAGCGCCGCCTGCGATCCGCCTATGCGCACCTGATCGCCGCCGAACCGGCCGACCGAGGTCAGCGTCACGCCCGCAGCTCCTGCCCGCGTCATCAGCGCCTCGGCCTGATCGAAGTTGCAGGCGATCAGGTAGCGTGCCTGATCCTCGCCGAACAGAAGGGCCGTGTCGCCCGCGTCCAGCGTCACACCAACACCTGACCCTTCCGCCAGCTCGAAGGCGGCCAGCGCCAGCCCGCCATCCGCCAGATCGGTGCAGGCGCGGATCAGGTCGCGGTTGGCCAGGATGAAATCGCCGTGCCGCGCCTCGGTCTCGAGGTCGACGGGGGGCGCGTCGCCCTCTTCGCGGCCGAACATCTCGGCCAGAAGGGCGGACTGGCCCAGATGGCCCTGCGTTTCGCCCAGCACCAGCGCGACATGGCCGTCGCGCACGTCCTTGCCGATGATGTCCTCGGGCCGCGCGATGAGGCCCACCGCGCCGATGGTCGGCGTCGGCAGGATCGCCTGTCCGTCGGTTTCATTGTAAAGCGACACATTGCCCGACACGATGGGCATGCCAAGCGCCGTGCAGGCCGCGCCGATCCCCTTGATCGCGCCCACGAACTGGCCCATGATGTGCGGCTTTTCGGGGTTGCCGAAGTTCAGGTTGTCGGTCGCGGCCAGAGGCGTCGCCCCGCAGGCGATCAGGTTGCGGAAGGCCTCCGCCACCGCCTGCTTGCCGCCCTCGACGGGGTTCGCCTGCGCATAGCGCGGCGTCACGTCCGACGTGAAGGCCAGCGCCTTGTCCGTGCCATGCACCCGGATGATGCCCGAGCCTGCCCCCGGCGTGCGGGCGCTGTCGCCCATCACCATCGTGTCGTATTGTTCATAGACCCATTGCTTCGCGGCATAGTTTGGGCTTGCGATCAGCGCGCTCAGCCCCGCGATGGGGTCGACCTGCGGAACCTCGCCCAGCGGGCGGGGCGGGGGGCTTTCCTCCCACGGGCGGTCATATTCGGGGGCTTCCGACGACAGTTTCGAC
This sequence comes from uncultured Aestuariivita sp., assembly GCA_964573835.1. GTDB lineage: Bacteria > Pseudomonadota > Alphaproteobacteria > Rhodobacterales > Rhodobacteraceae > JAGYKE01. Next base: position 11,285 of record CAZNMV010000051.1, read on the forward strand.
AGCGGCAGGTCGGCCTTCACCTCATTGTTGAGCATGATCAGGAAACGGTCTTCCGCGATCGTCTCGCCCACCACGGCGAAGTCGAGATCCCATTTCTCGAAGACCGCGCGCGCCTCGGCCTCCTTTTCGGGGCGCAGCACCATCAGCATGCGCTCCTGGCTTTCCGACAGCATCATTTCGTAGGCGGTCATCGCCTGTTCACGCACAGGCACCTTCTCGAGGTCGAGCCGCACGCCCAGACCGCCCTTGTCGCCCATCTCGACCGCCGAACAGGTCAGGCCCGCCGCGCCCATGTCCTGAATGGAAATGACCGCGCCGGTCTGCATCAGTTCGAGGCAGGCTTCCATCAGCCGCTTCTCGGTGAAGGGGTCGCCCACCTGCACCGTGGGGCGCTTTTCCTCGATCGTGTCGTCGAACTCGGCCGATGCCATCGTCGCGCCGCCGACGCCGTCGCGGCCCGTCTTGGCACCCAGATAGACCACGGGCATGCCCACGCCCGAGGCGGCAGAATAGAAGATGCCGTCCGCATCGGCGAGGCCCGCGGCGAAGGCGTTCACAAGGCAATTGCCGTTATAGGCGCGGTGAAACCGCACCTCGCCGCCCGCGCAAGGCACGCCGAAGCAGTTGCCGTATCCGCCGATCCCCTCGACCACGCCGGACACGAGGCGGCGTGTCTTGGGGTGCGAAGGTTCTCCGAAAGACAGCGCGTTCATCGACGCGATGGGCCGTGCGCCCATGGTGAAGACGTCGCGCAGGATGCCGCCGACGCCGGTCGCCGCCCCCTGATAGGGCTCGATATAGGATGGGTGGTTGTGGCTCTCCATCTTGAAGACCACCGCCTGACCGTCGCCGATATCGACCACGCCCGCATTCTCGCCCGGTCCGCAGATCACCTGGGGCCCGGTGGTGGGCAGGGTGCGCAGCCATTTCTTCGACGACTTGTAGGAACAATGTTCGTTCCACATGGCGCTGAAGATGCCCAGTTCCGTGAAGGTCGGTTCGCGCCCGATGATGTCGAGGATGCGCTGATATTCGTCGGGCTTCAGCCCGTGCGCCGCGATCAGTTCGGGCGTGATGGCCGGTTCCTGCATGTCTCGGGCGTCCTCAGCTTGGGTCGCGGCCCGTTTAGCCCGGAACGGGCCGGGGGAAAAGAGGGGGTGGGCAGGCGATGCCGCGCTGCGGCTTCGGCTTGCGCGGGACAGAAGGTGCATGCTAAGTACACCATTGCACACCGTTTCTGCGCGAGGACCCCGGAAATGACAGTCGCCACCGCCGTCGCCCTGCGCTGCCGCGATGTCGCCGCGGCCCTGCTGGGGGGGCTGTGGTTCACCCGCGATGCCGAGATGGTCGCGCGTGACATCGAAGCCCTTCCGCCCCGCGCCCAGGCCGCCTTCACTGTCGCGACTCTCGCGCTTCTTCTCGGGGTCAGCGTCTTCGCGGCGCAGTTCGGGCTTCTGGGCCTTGCCGTTTTCTGGATGGCGGTGATCTGGCTGGTCGCCTGACATTCCCAAAAGGCGCATTTTCAGCATACCTTAGTATGCAATTGAAAAATATAAGATTTTCCTAAAAACCCGTGATCCGGTGGCTGCGGCGCCGCGTACCCCCTTGAGTTGCACACAAGGGAGACGACCATGGACTTCGGACTTGGACTACTGACCTTCGGCACTCTCGGATTCGTGGCGGCTTTCGCCTATGTCAGCGCGCGCGTCACCGAAAAGCGCCGCCGCGCTGGCGGGCCGAAATCGGCGCTGTCGCGCGACGGGATCGCTGAACGTCTCGCGGCTGCCCGCATCGGCCACCGTGTGGAATATTCTCAGCTTGTCCCAGT
>CAZNMV010000052.1:0-3454 GCA_964573835.1 uncultured Aestuariivita sp.
TTCGATGCCCAGCCCACGGGCGAGACAAATTTCCTTTTCTTCATCACCGACGGCAACCCGACCGTGGCCGCCACCGAATGGCAGAACGCGCTGGCCAGCCTGACCAATGTCACCACCAACATGTACACGGTCGACATCGACGCCTTCGCCATCGGCAGCAACGTCGACGGCGCGAACCTGACGATCATCGACAGCGATCCGGTGCCCGCTGTCGGCACCAACTACACGACCCTGACCTCGGCGGCCGATCTGCTCGACGCGCTCAGCGCCACGCCGCTGTTCAACCCGCAGCTCATCGGGCTTTCGGTCCAGCTCATCGCCGACGGCACCGATCTGGGGGTGATCGCGGATGAAACCAACCCGGCGCTTGTCCTCAACGGGCTTGACTACCAGCTGCCCTTCGCCGCCATCGCGGGGATCGAGGCGATGCTGGGCGAAGAGAACCGCTTCAACGTCACGGTCGAATATGACCTGAACGGCGATCCCTCGGATGCCGAGGTGACGCTCTTCACCACCGAACTGCTGGCCAAGGCCCTCACGCCCCAGACGCTGACGGGCGCCGCAGGCCCCGACCTTCTCTTCGGCAGCGATCTCGCCGACACGATCGACGGCGCGGGCGGGGATGACATCATCTTCGGCTTCGCGGGTGATGACAGGCTGATCGGGGGCGATGGCAACGACGTCCTTCTGGGCGGCGCTGACGATGACACGCTGATCGGCGGCGACGGGGACGATGTCCTGAACCCAGGCGAAAATACCCTTGTCACCGGAACGGGCGATCGCATCATCGCCGGTTCGGGCAACGATACCGTCATCTTCTCGGACGTGGTCGAAGGCTTCGTGGCCATCATTTACGGCGATCTGCCCGGGCCGGTGTCGGTTTCCGTCGACGGTGCGGCGAACACCGGGTCCGCGACCAAGACCGGCGGAACCGATACCTTCGTCGATATCGCGAACCCGATGATCGCCGGTTGGACGACCGGCGGTCTCGCCCTATCCGGAACCTCGGGAGCGGACACGTTCAATCTCAACATCGCTGCGCAGCAGTGGATGAGCCTGCGGATGGGCGACGGCATCGACAGCCTGACGCTGAACGGACCCGGCCAGTTGCGGCTCGACTTCCGGGATGCGGTCAACGGCATCGACATCGATCTTGAGACACGACAGATTTTCGATGACGGTTTCGGCAATGACGAGACCTATGGCGGCACACGCGCCATCCGGGAAATCTATGGTTCGTGGTTCGACGACTTTGTAACTGGATCGTCGGCGGATGAATCCTATCGGTACTGGGGCGGCAACAACCATATCCACCTCGGTGACGGCTTTGACCGCCTCCGGTATGACGCCGGTACGACGACCGACATCGTTGCCGATCTTGTCGCCGGTATGGTCACAGGCATGTGGCAAGCGGCGACGTTCAACGACACGGTCAGCGGCATCGACTGGCTGGTGGCGACTGCCGGAAACGATCTCGTGTTCGGCTCCGAGGCATCCGAACGGCTGGAAGGTGGCGCAGGCAGCGACACTCTTCTGGGCGGCGACGGGGACGACAGGCTGGAGGGCGGGGACGGGGACGATGCCCTTGCTGGCGGCGATGGCGGCGACCGTCTGATCGGCGGAGCCGGGGACGATGTCCTGAACCCGGGCGACAACAGTCCCTTCAGCGGTTCGGACGATCGGATCATCGCCGGTTCGGGAAATGATACTTACATCCTTTCGTTCGTGGTCGAAGGCTTCGTGACCATCTTCTACGACGATCTTCCCGGGCCGGTGTCGGTCACCATCGACGGTGAGGAGAACACCGGATCGGCTATCAAACCTGACGGAACCGATACCTTCGTCGATGTCGCGAACCCCATGTTCGCGGTCTGGACGGGCGGGGGTCTGGCCATTCAGGGAACCGCCGGTGCCGACACGTTCGATTTCCGCGTCGCCGCACAGCAATGGATGAGCCTGCGGATCGGCGACGGCATCGACAGCCTGACGCTGAACGGTTCGGGCCAACTGCGGCTCGACTTCCGGGATGCGACTGACGGCATCGACATCAATCTCGGTACAAGAACCATTGCCGATGACGGTTTCGGCAATGCCGAGACCTATGGCGGCACGCTTGCCGTGTGGGAGATTTATGGCTCCACGTTCGACGACGTTGTGACGGGGTCGTCCGCGAACGAATCCTATCGCTATGCCGGGGGCAGCAACCAGATCCACCTCGGCGGCGGCTTTGACCGCGTGCGGTATGACGGCGGCGGGGCGACGGACATCATCGCCGATCTCGAGGCCGGGACAGTCACCGGAACCTCGAACGCCGGCGCATTCACCGACACGGTCAGCGGCGTCGAATGGGTGCGGGCGACCGCCGGGAACGACAGTCTGACCGGCTCCGCGGCCAATGAACGGCTGGAAGGCGGCGCGGGCAACGACACCCTGCTGGGCGGCGATGGCGACGACAGGCTCGAAGGCGGGGCCGGGGACGACTTCCTGAACCCGGGCACCAATTCCCTCGCCACCTTTCAAGGCGACCTCGTCATCGGTAGCGCGGGCAACGACACGATCAGCTTCGCCGACGCGGTCACCGGGGCCTATTCGGTCTTTTACGGCGATCTGGCAGGCATCGTGGCCACGGTCGATTACGACGCCAATACCGGCACGGTGTTCAAGCCGGACGGCACCGACACCATCCTCGACATCGCCAATGCGATGAACGCTGAATTCGCGCAGATCATCGGCACCGGCTTCGGCGACAGTTTCACGGTCAACTCGTCCGGCGGCTTCATCTCGCTGCGCGCAGGCGACGGGGTCGATACATTCACGCTCACCGGCATCGGCGGGTTGTTCGGGCTCGACTTCCGCGGCGGCGATGGCCTCGTGATCGACCTTGGCGCGCGCACCATCACCGATGACGGCTTCGGCAATGCCGAGACCATCGGCGGCACCGCCACCGAGTTCCGGGTCTACGGCACGGAAGGCAACGACACGATCATCGGCAGCGACGACTTCAACGACATCCGTGCGGGCGGTGGCGACGACCGCATCGTCGTGAACGCGATCGACCTTTGGGGCAGTCGCGTCGATGGCGGCGCAGGTCAGGACGTTCTGGCCTTCGGCACCGGCGGCTTCCTCACCGACCTGCTCGACGACCTGCTGCTGCAGGGCATTGAGACCATCGACCTCGAGAATGGTCTGGCCAACGACGTGCTCTTGTCCGGCACCAAGGTGATCGAAGCCTCCGACACGGCCAACAGCTTGCTGGAAGCGCTGCTTGGCGGCGCGCCACTCAACAACAGCATGATCATCCTCGGTGATGCCGACGACGTGCTCACGCTTTCGGACGACGTCGGGTTCTGGCAAAGTTCGGGCGATGCTCCGGTCTCGTCCGGGGGCAGGACCTATGAATTTTACGAGCTTCACGACACCGCTTCGGGAATCCTCGCCACGATCGGCGTGGACA
>CAZNMV010000052.1:3554-13105 GCA_964573835.1 uncultured Aestuariivita sp.
CCACGTCCTGCCAGCATCTTGGGTGTCTGCAGGAAGTAATCGGCGAACATGTGCTTGATCTGAAACAGAACCAGAAGGACCAGCACGGACAGGGTCAGTTCGTTCACGCCTCAGAGCCTCCGTTCAGCGCACATCATCAGCGCAAAAGATAGAACAGCAACATATTTGTTCACATGTGATTGATTGCAACCCGTAACCCTGCCTATCGTGACGTCGCGCGACGTAAGGCGCGAAGAAATCCGGGACGGGGGCCGCCCACAGGGCTGGCAGAAAATCATAGAACGCACACTTTTCACATTCATCTGGAAATATTCCCGTCGTGACCAGCTGGTCCTGCTGGGCGTCACGGCGACGCTGTTTCCTCTGCTTTATCTGACACTCGAACTGCCCAAGCGCATCATCAACGATGCCATCGACCCCGATACAGTGCCGGTCTCCTTCTTCGGGCAGGATTTCGATCAGATCACGCTTCTGGCGATTCTCTGCGCCGCCTTCTTCTTCTCGGTGCTGGCGCATGGCCTGCTGAAGATGAAGATCAACACGATGAAGGGCGTTCTGGCGGAACGCATGCTGCGCCGGTTCCGCTATACCCTCATCAGCCGCATCCTGCGTTTCCCCCAGCCCTATTTCGAACGCACCAGCCAGGGTGAACTGGTCTCGATGGTCACGGCCGAGGCCGAACCGATGGGCGGGCTCATGGGCGACGCGATCAGCCAGCCGGTGCTGCAGGCAGGCCAGATGATCACGATTCTGGGCTTTCTCTTCGTCCAGAGCTTCTGGTTCGGCGTGGCCGCCTGCATCACGATCCCGCTGCAGGCCTGGCTGATCCCCCGCATCCAGCGCCAGATCAACCAGCTCAACAAGAAGCGCGTCATCCAGGTCCGCGCGCTGGCAGGCGAAATCGGCGAAAGCGCCGCGGGCGCCTCGACCCTGCGCACCAATGCCGGCTGGCGCTACCGGCTTTCGATGATCACCGACCGGTTGGGGCGGCTTTACCTCATCCGGTTCGAGATCTATCAGAAGAAATTCTTCATGAAGTTTCTCAACAACTTCATCAACCAGATGACGCCGTTCTTCTTCTACGCCGTGGGTGGCTATCTCGCCATCAAGGGTGAGATCACGGTGGGTGCGCTGGTCGCGGCACTTGCCGCCTACAAGGACATCGCAAGCCCCTGGAAGGAACTTCTGGCCTATTACAACCAGGTTCAGGACATGGCGGTGCGCTGGGACACCATCGCGGAACGCTTCGCGCCCGAAGGCATGATCGACGATCGCCTCTTCGACGGCGATCCCGGGACCATCCCGCAGCTCAAGGGAGAGGTGGAGCTGTCGCGGGTGACGGTGCGCGACTCCGACGGCAACCCGGTGATCGAAGACATCACCGCCACCCTGCCCGCAGGTGCCTTCGTCGGCGTCACCGCCCCGTCCGAGGAAGACCGCCGCGCGCTGTCCGAGATACTCGTGCGTGAAGTGCTGCCGGTGCAGGGCGGCATCCGGATCGGCGGGGAGCCGTTCAACGATCTGCATCAGGCTGTGGTCGCCCGGCGGATCGGTCATGTCACCGCGCGCCCGGTGCTCTTCAAGGGCACCTTCCTCGAGAACGTGCTGATGCCGCTGAAGTTCCAGCCCGTCGCCGTCGATGAGCAAGACCCCGACCGCACCGCCGCGATTCTCGCAGGCAACAGCGGCGATCCTCTCGCTGCCGACTGGACGGACCCCCGTGTCGCGGGCTTCGACAGTGAAGACGACCTGCGCGCGTGGCTGCTGCGCATCCTCGACGCGATCGGGATGTCCGACACGCTCTTCCGGCGCGGGCTTGACCTGCGCCCGGCCGATCAGGGCGCCGACAGCCCGCTGGCGCGCGCCATCGTCTCGGCCCGCCCGGTGGTGGCGGCAGCGCTGAAGAAGGCCAAGCTCGGCCGCCATGTCCACGGGCTTGACCCCGAAGGCTATAACCCCGCCCTGCCGGTGGGCGACAACCTGCTCTTCGCCTCGCCGCTGCGCCCGATCACGCGCGCGGTGCTGGTCGAACCCGGTGGCGCCGTCAGCCTTCTGCGCGACATCGGGATCACCGAGCCGCTGATCGCGCTGTCGCGCGACGTGATCGAGATGCTGCGCCAGATCTTCGGCGTCGACGGCACCGACCATCCGCTGTTCGGCTCGCTCGGTCTCGACGCGGCCACCTACGAGGAGGCGGTCGAGCTGATCCGCTCGGACCGCTGGCGCGACGTCGGGTCCCTGTCGGACGAGGATCTCGCACTTCTGATGATCGTGCCCTTCAGCATTTCCGCCGAACAGATCGGCCCGGCCTTCCCGGCGGAACTCCAGGACCGCATTCTCGATCTGCGCCGCAGCCATGGCGTGCGCATGCAGGAACAGCTGGCCGACCTGTTCCAGCCCTTTTCGCCCGACACCTACGCGCCCGGGCTCTCGGTTCTCGAAAACGCGATCTTCGGCAAGATCAAGGACAGCGCGGGCGCCCGCGCCGACGAGGTGCGCAGCCTGGTCGTCGCCTGCCTGCGCGAGGCGGGCGTGCAGGACACGGTCGTCGCGCTCATCTTCGACACGCCGGTCCCGCTTGGCGGCGCGAACCTGCCCGCAGTCATCACCGAACCCATGGCGGTCTGCCGCGCGGTGGTGAAGAAGCCCGATGTCCTCGTGCTGGAAAACGCGATGTCCTCGCTTGATCGCGACGCGCGGCTCGCCGCGTGCCAAGGCCTGCATGACCTGCTGCCCGGCACCACCGCGATCTGCATCTGCGATGCCTTCGACGATGTCCACGACTTCGACCTGCACCTCACGCTGCATCAGGGCCGTCTCGTGACCGAAGACGACGGTGCCGCCACCGAACAGGACAGCGCCGCAGGTGCCGACCTGACGCGCAAGCTGCGCACGCTGGAACAGACCGACCTCTTCTCGGGTCTGAACCGCAAGCAGCTGCGCCTGCTGGCCTTCGGCGCGCGCTGGTACAAGGCGCAGGCGGGCGAATACGTCTTCCACAAGGGCGATCCGCCCAATGACGGTGCCTATATGGTGATCGAAGGCGAAGCGGGCCTCTACCTGCCGAAAGAAGGCGAGGAGGATGTGCTCATCACCACCGTGGGTGCCGGCAAGCTGGTCGGCGAGCTCGGGCTGATCCGCAACGTGCCGCGCGCGCTCGACATGAAGGCGACGACCGACCTGACCTGCCTGCGCATCGGGGCCGAAGAATTCCTCGCCGTTGTCGAGAACGACGCCGCCACCGCCTTCCGCCTGTTGCAGGTGGTCGCGGGCTATGTCCGGTGATGCGGGCAGGCAGACTGGCGGCAGGGACCGGAAAGGGCTGAAGATGAGACTGATGCGGATCGATCAGGCGGGCGAGGTGCGGCTGGCGATGCTTGATGCCGAAGACCGGCTGCGCGACGCGACCGCCGTCGCGGGCGACCTGACATCGGCGACCATCGCGGGCGGGGCGCTCGACCGGCTGGCGCTGGCCGATCCCGCCGCGCTGCCGCATGTGACCGGCGATTACCGCGTGCTGCCCTGCGTCGGCGGGGTGGGCAAGTTCATGTGCATCGGGCTCAACTATTCCGACCACGCTGCCGAAATGGGCCTCGATCTGCCGCCCTATCCCACGCTCTTCATGAAGGCCACCTCGGCCATCGCGGGGGCGATGGACGACGTCGTCATGCCGCGCGGATCGACCCGGGTGGACTGGGAAGCGGAACTCGGCGTCATCATCGGCAAGCCCGCGAAATACGTCGACGCCGCGCAGGCGCTTGACCATGTCGCGGGCTATTGCGTGGTCAACGACCTGTCGGAACGCGATTTCCAGCTGAACCTCGGCGGGCAATGGACCAAGGGCAAGTCCTGCGACGGCTTCGGCCCCATCGGCCCCTGGTTCGTCAGCGCCGACGCCGTGCCCGATCCGCAGAACCTGCGGCTCTGGACCGACGTGAACGGCACCCGCATGCAGGACGGCACGACGGGCACCATGGTCTGCGGCGTCGCCGGCATCATCGCGCATCTGTCACAGCTGATGACGCTGCATCCCGGCGACGTGATCGCCACCGGCACGCCGCCGGGCGTGGGTGGCGGCCGCAAGCCGCCGCTCTTTCTGAAACCGGGCGATCTGGTCGAAGTCGGGGTCGAAGGTCTTGGCCAGCAGCGGATGCGCGTGCGTCAGGACGCCTGACCGTCCCGCCCGCAGAACAGACCATGCAGGAAGCCGATCACCTGTGCGGTGTCCTCCTGCGCGATGCGGTAATAGATCGTCTTGCCGTCGCGCCGCGTCGCGACCTGACCTTCCTCGCGCAGCCGCGCCAGCATCTGCGAAACCGAAGCCTGCCGCAGCCCCAGCCGCTCTTCCAGCTCGCCCACCGATTTCTCTCCGGTGGCGAGATGGCACAGGATCATCAGCCGCCCTTCATGCGCCAGCGTCTTGAGGAACGAGGCCGCCTCGCGCGCGCGGTCGGCCATGTCTCCGGGCGCCTCCTTGGGCAGGGTTACAACCTTATCCAGCATCAACTCGCAAAAACCCCCATTTTGATGCGGCGAAATATGCCCCAAGCGGCCTTGCTTGTCACCCTTCGGGGTCGGGTGCCGGTGCCCCGCCCTGGAACGCGTTGCCCTTTGCATAATCGCAGGGCGCTTCCTGCATCTGCAGGTGCAGCCCGTCACCCGCAAAGGGATGGGCGCGGGCAAGATCCTCGTCCACCTCGATGCCCAGACCGGGGCCCGAGGGCGGCGTGATATACCCCTCCTCGACCCGGATCGCGCCCTTGATCAGGCGGTCATGGAAGTCGGTCTCGATCGTTTCGCACATCAAGATGTTGGGGATCGAGGCCGCCAGATGGAGGTTCGCGGCCCATTCGATCGGCCCCGCGTAAAGATGCGGCGCCATCTGTACGTTGAAGGCCTCGGCCATCGCGGCCACCTTCTTCATCTCCCAGATACCGCCCGCGCGCCCCAGCGCCGGTTGCAGGATCTCGGCCGCCCCCGCACGCAGCACCGCGCCGAATTCGGCCTTGGTCGTCATCCGCTCGCCGGTGGCGATGGGAATGCGCACGCCGCGCGCGACGCGCGCCATGTCCTCGATGTTGTCGGGCGGCGTCGGCTCCTCATACCAAAGCGGCGAATAGGGCTCGAGCGCCTGGCCCAGCCGGATCGCGCCGCCCGTGTTGAACTGCCCATGGGTGCCGAACAGAAGATCCGCCCGGTCCCCCACCGCCTCGCGGATGGCCTTGCAGAAGGCCACCGACCGGGTGATGTCGCTCATCGCGGGCATGTGCCCGCCGCGGATCGTGTAGGGGCCCGCCGGGTCGAACTTCAGCGCGGTATAGCCCCGCGCGACATAGGCGGCGGCGGCTTCGGCGTTCATTTCGGGGCTGACCCAGAACTCCGACATCTTGTGATGGGACATCGGGTAAAGATAGGTATAGGCGCGGATGCGGTCGTTCATCCGCCCGCCCAGAAGCGCATGAACCGGGCGGTCGCGGTCCTTGCCGAGGATGTCCCAGCAGGCGATCTCCAGCCCCGAAAACGCCCCCATGACCGTCAGGTCGGGCCGCTGCGTAAAGCCGCTGGAATAGGCGCGGCGGAACATCAGCTCGATGTTCTCGGGGTTCTCCCCCGCCATGTGGCGCGCAAAGACGTCGCGGATCACATGGACCATCGCTTCGGGCCCCACGGACGAGGCATAGCACTCGCCCCAGCCCGTGATACCGGTATCGGACGTCACCTTGACGAGGATCCAGTAACGCCCGCCCCAGCCCGGCGCGGGCGGGGCCGTCACGATGACGTCGAGATCGGCAAGCTTCATGGGTCTCCTCCCGCAGGCCAGTACGCCGACGCAGTCTTATCCCCATTCCGCGCCGCTGCCTAGCAGGTGCGGATTGCCCCCGCGCGCGCCTCTCTGCTAGGCTCCCCGGACCCGACGGAAAGGATCCCCCACATGACCCGGCATTTCGGTAAGGCGGATATCGCCACGCTCGTCGCGCGCCACCGGGCAGGCCACACGCTCAGCCAGCCCTTCTACACCGAGCCTTCGATCTTCGAGGCCGACGCCGCGCGCATCTTCTTCCGCGACTGGCATTTCGCGGGTCATGCAAGCGAGCTGCGGGAGCCCGGCGACTACCTGCTGTTCGATCTGCTGGGCGAAAGCGTCATCGTCCTGCGCGACGATGCAGGTGCCATCCGCGCCTTCGCAAATGTCTGCCGCCACCGTGGCGCGCGGCTCTGCGCCGAGGCCTCTGGCCATGTCCGCCGCTTCAGCTGCCCCTATCACGCCTGGTCCTACGGGCTCGACGGCGCGCTCGTGCATGCCCGCCAGCTCGACCCCGCGATCGATCGCACGGCCCTCGGCCTCAAACCCGTCGCGACCGAAGTCTTCGAGGGGCTGATCTACCTCTCCTTCGCCGACACCCCCACCTCGTTCGAGGCGCTGCGCGCCGAGCTCCTGCCTCATGTCCGCGTCTTCGACCTCGCCCGCACCAAGGTCGCCGCGCGGCGCAGCTATGCGGTGGCGGCGAACTGGAAGCTTCTCGTCGAGAACTACAACGAATGCTACCATTGCACCGCGGCCCATCCCGAATTCGCACGCTCCCACGTCGTCCACATGACCGCCGACCGTGCGGCGCCGCACAACACGGCCCTCGGACCCCGCGCCGCCGCCGCGGGCCTCTCGGTCACCACGCTCGACCGGATCGGCGCCGCGGCGCCTGAAGGCGCGCCCGACTATTCCTATAACCGCTACGCCCTTTTCGATGGCTATCTCACCGGCTCCGAAGACGGCAAACCCCTCGCGCCGCTCCTCGGCGAGGTGCGCGATTTCGACGGCGGCGCGTCGGATGTCTATGTCGGCATCCTCAACCCCATGCTGATCTATTGCGACCACGCGGTCATCTACCGCTTCATCCCGCTGGACGAGACGACCAGCCTGCAGGAGGTGATCTGGCTGGTGCATGAGGATGCGGAAGAGGGGCGCGACTATGACCCCGACCGCCTCACCTGGCTCTGGGACGTCACGACCGAAGCCGACAAGCGCATCATCGAAGCCAATCAGCAGGGCGTCGCCTCGCGCTTCTACGAACCGGGCCCGCTGGTCGAAATGGAAAGCTACACGCGCCGCTTCCACGACGCCTACCTGGCGAAGATGGGCTGACGCCCCCGTCTTCTTCGGGTTCACAAATATCCCGGGGGGCTGCGCGTCAGCGCAGCGGGGGCAGAGCCCCCTGCACCCTCAGAACAGGATCACGTTGCGCTTGGCTCGTCCCGTCTTGGTGTCCGCGATGGCCTCGTTGATCTCCTCCAGCGTCCAGCGGCGCGAGATCAGCTCGTCCAGCTTCAGCCGGCCCTGAAGATAAAGGTCCACCATCCACGGGATGTCCCGCCGGATCACCACGTTGCCCATCATCGAACCGATCATCCCCTGCCCGAGGAAGGACATGGCCATCGGCTCGTACTGCGCGACCGCTCCGGAATGCGGCATCCCCACCATGATGACCCGCCCGCCGCGATGCAGATATCGCGGTGCCTGGTCATAGGCGGGGATCGCGCCGACGGTGACGGCCACCACATCCGCGCCGCGCCCCAGCGCGCGCTGCGCCGCCTTCCACGGCGCCTTGTGGGTGGCCAGCACCCCGTCGGTCGCCCCGAATTCCTTCGCGATGGCAAGCTTTTCTTCCGTCATATCCACCGCCACGATGCGCCGGGCGCCCGCGATGCGCGCGCCCTGGATCGCGTTGAGGCCCACGCCGCCCGCGCCGATCACCACCACATCCTGACCGGGCCGCAGACCGGCGGTGTTCACGACCGCGCCGACACCCGTGATCACCCCGCAGGCGATCAGGCAGGCGGCCTCCTTCGGCATCTCGGCGGGGATCACGACGATCTGGGACTGGTCGACCACGACCTTCTCGGCAAAGCCACCCGTGGCCAGCGCCTGATGCAGTACGCCGCCCTCGGCCGTGGTGATCGGCCCGTGATCGCTGTCATGGGGCGTCTCGCAGATCGTGGGCTTGCCGCCCGCGCAGGACGGGCAGGTGCCGCAGGACCGGATCAGCGTCACCACCACGCTGTCGCCCACCTGCACGCCGCTCACGCCCGCGCCCACCGCGCTGACGCGCCCCGCCGCCTCGTGGCCATAGACCGCCGGCAGCGTCCCGCCCCAGGCCCCTTCGGCATAGGAAATGTCCGAATGGCAGATCGCGACCGCATCCAGCGTCACCTCCACTTCGCCGACCTTGGGCGGGGCGATCAGGATCTCCTCGATCACCAAAGGCTTGCCGAACTCATGGCAGACGGCGGCCTTGATCCTGTGCATATGCGCCTCCCTTCCGCTGTGCCCCCCGACCCTGAGCCGCTGCCGCCCGCCCCGCAAGCGCGAAACGGTTGCCCGCGCGGGTTTTACGCAACGGCAGGGGCGCGGCGCAGGAAGACCGCCAGCCCCACCGCGATCAGCACGAAGGACACGAGGAACGGTGCCCCCGGCAGATAGACCGGCGCGCCCGGGCCGGTGAAGGCCGCGAAGACCCCCGTCATCAGCATGGGCGCAATGGTGGTTGCCAGCGCGTTGACGCTGGTCAGCACGCCCTGCAATTCGCCCTGCGCATCGTCATCGGCCATGCGCGACATGATGCCTTGCAGCGCAGGCGTGATCACCGCGCCAAGTGCGGCCAGCGGCGTCAGGATGAGCATCAGCGTGCCCGAGGTCACGAAGGCGATCGCCCCGAAGGCCGCCAGGTCGAAGACATGGCCATAGATCACCGTCAGCCGCTCGCCCCAGCGGCGCAGGATCATCCGGATCAGCCCGCCCTGCACCACGGCCAGCATCACCCCGAACAGGCCCAGCGACAGCCCGATCATCTGCGGCCCCCAGCCGAAGCGTTCGGTGGTGAAATACGACCAGACCGCCGGATAGACATAGAAGGCCAGCTGATAGAGGAAGAACACGACCAGAAGCGGCGCCAGCCCCGGCAGCCGCGCCAGATGCCGGAACGCGCCGAAGGGATTGGCGCGCCGCCACTCGAAGGGGCGACGGGTGCGGTCGGTCACCGTCTCGGTCAGCACCAGCCAGCCGAAGACCGCGTTCAGCGCCGACAGCGCCGCCGCCGCATAGAAGGGCGCGCGGGTGCCGAATTCCCCCAGCACCCCCCCGATCAGCGGCCCCAGCACGAAGCCCGCCCCGAAGGCCGCCCCGATCAGCCCGAAATTCGCGGCCTTCTCTCCGGGCGCCGAGATGTCGGCGACATAGGCATTCGCCGTCGCCCCCGTCGCCGCCGTGATGCCCCCCACAAGCCGACCCGCCAGCAAGAGCCAGATCGACCCCGCCACCGCCATCACGATATAGTCGAGCGACATCACCACCAGTGACACCAGAAGCACCCGCCGTCGTCCGAAGCGGTCGGACAGGTTGCCGACGACGGGCCCGAACAGGAACTGCATCACCGCGAAAGAGGTCGACAGCACGCCACCCCACAACGCCGCCTCGGCCAGCGTGCCGCCGCCGACTTCCTGAATGAGGTCCGGCATGACCGGCACGATCAGCCCGATGCCCATCGCATCGAGCATCA
>CAZNMV010000053.1:0-12962 GCA_964573835.1 uncultured Aestuariivita sp.
TCGACCCAACTGTCAGCCCGCATTCTGGACATGTTCGCGCAGGAGGACTGGCCCGCCCTGCCCGCCCATACACGCGACTGGCTGCACCTGCAGCGCCGCGTATCGCGCCTGCCGCAGGCGGGGCGGCTTCTGATCGAAAGCTTCCCCCATGACGGGCGCGCGAACATGGTCGTCTACGGCTTCGCGGGCCGCAATGCGCAGCAGACGCTGGGCCTTCTGCTCACGAAACGGCTGGAGGAGATGGGGCTGAACCCGCTGGGCTTTGTCGCGACCGATTATGCGACGCTGATCTGGGGGCTGGACGCGGTGACCGATCCCGCGCCGCTTTTCGATATCGACGCGTTGCGGGCGGGGCTTGATACCTGGCTTGCCGGCAATGCGGTCATGAAACGGACCTTCCGCGCCAGCGCCACCATCGCCGGGCTGATCGAACGCAACACCCCCAGCGCACGCAAGTCGGGCCGGCAGGCGACGTTTTCGTCGGACATCCTCTACGACACGCTGGTGAAATACGACCCCACCCACCTGATGCTGCAGATCACCCGCGACGAGGCGATGCGCGGCCTTGTCGATTTCGGCCGGATCGAAGAGATGGCCGCCCGCGTCGGCGCCCGCATCGATCATGTCACGCCGGGGCGCATCACGCCGCTCGCCGCACCGCTGTTCCTCGAACCCGGGCGGGTGCCGATCAAGGGGCTGGCCGAGGAACGGCTTCTGGCGGAAGAAGCCGCCCGTCTGCTTTCCACGGCAGGCCTCGACCCCGCGCCGCCGCGCAGGCCGGGCTGGCGTGTCCCTTACTGATCGCGCTTGATTTCCTGCGCCACCCGCGTCAAGAACATTGCATGAACGGTCACAAGTTCACCCTGGCAGGAACCGAGCTGATCGCGATGGGCACCGGAGCGCTCTGGTGGCCCGAGAAATCGCTTTTGTGCGTGTCCGACCTGCACCTTGGCAAGTCCGAGCGTGTCGCCCGGCGGCAGGGAACGATCCTGCCCCCCTATGATACCCGCGACACCCTGACCCGCCTTGCCGCCGACGTGGCCCGCAGCCAGGCGCGCGTCGTCGTCTGCCTCGGCGACAGTTTCGACGATCTCGGCGCCGCCGGGTCGCTGCCGGAAGAGGAACGGCTCTGGATCGCGCGGATGCAGGCCGGGCGCCGCTGGGTCTGGATCGAAGGCAACCACGATCCCGGTCCCGTCGATCTGGGCGGCACGCATCTGGCCGAACTGCCGCTGGCCCCGCTCACCTTCCGCCACATGGCCCGTCCAGGGGCAAGCGGAGAGGTGTCAGGCCATTACCACCCCAAGGCCGATATCCTGACCCGGGCGCGCCTGATCTCGCGCCCCGCCTTCCTCGCCGACAGCGACCGGGTGATCCTGCCCGCCTATGGGTCCTATACCGGGGGGCTGCGGTCGACGGCACCGGAACTGTCGCGCCTGATGCGCCCCGAGGCCATCGCGGTCCTGACCGGGCCTGAACCGCACGCCGTGCCGATGCCGCGGGGCATGGCCTAGGCGGCCCCCGCCTCTTCGAGGTTGCCACGATAGGTGCGGCTCACCGGAACGGTGTCACCATTGTGCAGGCGCAGCTGCGCCTTGCCGGAGACCGTCTCTGATCCGGCGATCGCCTCTTCGGCCACCCAGTGGCACCGGTGAACAAGATGCCCCGGCACGTTGTCCATCTCGTCCACCGCGTCTGACAGGCGCATCCGGATGCGTTCGGTTCCCGCATCGGTGACGATCTCGACGAAATGCCCCTGCGAGGTGATGCGGATCACCTGCGCATCGGTCAGCCGGGGCACGCGCCGCAAAAGCCGCGGGCGTTTGCTGTCATGCGTGCGGGGCAGGTAGTTGCGCGGCTCGATCCCCGGGATCAGACGCCGCGCCGTCAGGACCGCGATGGCGACGACGCCGACATAGAATGCCATCCGCGGGAGCGAGGGCGACTCCTGCGCGGGCATGATGAGCATTGCCTGCGTCAGCAGCCATGCCATCGGCGCGAAGATCAAGGTGATGCCCAGCGCCGACACCAGGTCGGACAGGACCAGCGGGAGTGACGGCCAGATCATGCGCACAAGGTAGGTGACCTGAAACCCGATCAGCGCCGAGATCGGAACGACCAGCAGCCAGTAGACAAACCGCGTGACGATATCGACCGTCGCATAGGTCCCGAAGGGTCCGCCGATCGTCAGCGCCACGACAAGGAGGGACCACAATGCAAAGTTTAACGGCGTCCGACCGGCCCGCCAGGCCGCGGCCATTGTACTTCTGATTGCCATCCGTCCCGTCTTTCGTTCCCGGTTTTCCGGCCAGATCTCCCGACTGCCGAAGTCACGGGTAACCCGGCTTTGTCTCAGAAGGTGACACAAAATGTGTCAGGGACAAGAAAATTCTTTCGACGCCGCGGTCACCCGGGCAGCGCAGATGCACCGGCTTGCGCCAGAGGTCCTGATCGACACGCCCGGCGCCGGGCATGTCCGCGATCCGGGCCCTAGGCCGTGAGCCCCTCGGGCTCGGGCAGGCCATTGGCGCGGCAGCACGCCGTCAGGGTATTGGCCAGCAGACAGGCAATGGTCATGGGGCCCACACCGCCCGGCACCGGGGTGATGGCCCCGGCGACAGCCGCGCAGCTGTCGTAGTGGCAATCGCCCACCAGAACTGTCTTGCCGTCCCGTTCGATCCGGTTGATGCCCACATCGATCACGGTGGCACCGGGCTTGATCCAGTCGCCGGTCACCATCTCGGGCCGGCCCACGGCGGCCACGACGATGTCGGCGCGGCGCACGACTGAGGGGAGGCCCTTCGTCCGGCTATGCGCGATGGTCACCGTGCAGCTGTCGCCCAGCAGAAGCTGCGCCATGGGCTTGCCCACGATGTTCGACCGCCCGATCACGACGGCTTCCAGCCCCGACAGACTGCCGAAGTGATCGCGCAGCATCATGAGCGAACCCAGCGGCGTGCAGGGCACCATGGCCTTCTGGCCGGTTCCCAGAAGCCCGACATTCGAGACATGAAACCCGTCCACATCCTTGGCCGGATCGATGGCGTTGATGACCAGATCCGAGTTCAGATGCCCGGGCAGCGGCAGCTGGACCAAGATGCCATGCACGGCCGGATCGGCATTGAGCTGCGCGATCAGCGCCAGCAGATCGGCCTCGGAGGTTGCTGCATCCAGCCTGTGCTCGAACGAGGCCATGCCGACCTCGACGGTCTGCTTGCCCTTCGAGCGGACATAGACCTGACTGGCCGGGTCTTCGCCCACCAGCACCACCGCAAGACCGGGCACGATCCCCTGTGCGGACTTCAGCCGCGCCACATGGGCCGCGACCTCTGCCCTGATCCTGGCCGCGAAGGCCTTGCCGTCGATCACATGGGCTGACATGCCGTTTTCCTCTCGCCAGAAATATCCCCGCCGGAGGCAGGAGCCGCAACGCGGCGACGCGGGCAGCCGGGGCTCGATGCCCCGGCTGCCCGCTGCCTCGTTCTCAGAACAGACCTTCGATCTGGCCCGCGTCGTTGAGCCGGATCGTCTCGGCCGCGGGCACGCGCGGCAGGCCCGGCATGGTCATGATCTCACCGCAGACCACGACGACGAAACCCGCCCCCGCCGACAGGCGCACTTCGCGCACGGGCACGCTGTGCCCCGTGGGTGCGCCGCGCCGGTTCGGGTCGGTGGTGAAGGAATACTGGGTCTTGGCCATGCAGATGGGCAGATGGCCATAGCCCTGCTCTTCCCAGACCTTCAGCTGGTCGCGGATCTTCTTGTCGGCCAACACCTCGTCGGCGCGGTAGATGCGCTTGGCGATGGTCTCGATCTTCTCGAAGAGGCTCATCTCATCGGGGTAGAGCGGCGCGAAATTCGCGGTGTCGGCATCGACCAGTTCCGCGACCTTGCGCGCCAGATCGGCCGATCCTTCCGACCCCGACGCCCAGTGCTTGGACAGGACGGCTTCCGCGCCCTGCGCCTTGACGTACTCCTTCACCGCTGCGACCTCGGCATCGGTATCGGTGACGAAATGGTTGATCGCCACCACCACGGGCACGCCGAAGCCTTTCAGGTTCTCGATATGCCGGCCAAGGTTCGCACAGCCCTTCTTCACCGCTTCGACATTCTCGGCCCCGAGATCGGCCTTGGCGATCCCGCCATTCATCTTCATCGCGCGCACGGTCGCGACGCAGACGACGACCGACGGCGAAAGCCCCGCCTTGCGGCACTTGATGTTCATGAACTTCTCGGCACCGAGGTCCGCGCCGAAGCCCGCTTCCGTCACCACGTAATCGGCCAGTTTCAGCGCCGTCGTCGTCGCGATCACGCTGTTGCAACCATGCGCGATATTGGCGAAGGGGCCGCCATGGACGAAGGCGGGGTTGTTCTCCAGCGTCTGCACGAGGTTCGGCTGCATCGCGTCCTTCAGAAGCACCGTCATCGCGCCGTCGGCCTTGATGTCACGGCAGAAGACGGGCGACTTGTCGCGGCGATAGGCCACGATCATGTCGCCCAGCCGCTTCTGCAGGTCGGTCAGGTCCTTCGAGAGGCACAGGATCGCCATGACTTCGGACGCCACGGTGATGTCGAACCCGTCTTCGCGCGGAAACCCGTTCGACACCCCGCCAAGCGAGGATGTGATCTGGCGCAGCGAGCGGTCGTTCATGTCGACGACGCGCCGCCAGACGACGCGGCGGATGTCGATGTCGAGCTCGTTGCCCCAGTAGATATGGTTGTCGATCATCGCCGACAGCAGGCTGTGCGCGCTGGTGATGGCATGGAAATCGCCGGTGAAGTGAAGGTTCATCTCCTCCATCGGCACGACCTGCGCATAGCCGCCGCCCGCAGCACCACCCTTCATTCCGAAGTTCGGCCCGAGCGAGGCTTCGCGGATGCAGACCATCGCCTTCTTGCCGATGCGGTTCAGACCGTCGCCCAGACCCACAGTCGTCGTCGTCTTGCCCTCGCCCGCGGGCGTGGGGTTGATCGCGGTGACGAGGATCAGCTTGCCGTTTGGCCGGTCGGACAGGCTGTTGATGAAGGACTGGCTGACCTTCGCCTTGTCATGGCCGTAAGGCAGCAGGTCTTCGGTCGGAATGCCGAGGGCAGCGCCGATCTCCATGATCGGCTTCTTCTTTGCCTCGCGGGCGATTTCGATGTCGGATTTGAAGGCCATAGCGGTTCCGGTTCTTGTGTCCCTGTCGGCGGCGCGGGGATCGCGCCGGCCCCGGCCTTGGCATAGCGCCGCAGGACCCGGGCGAAGCAGTGGAATCCGACATATTCGCGACGTGTTGCGTCGCCCGCGGACAGGGCGGTTTCGGATCGGAAACCGCGTTGCCCGTCAGGCCCCGGCCCAGGCGCGCTGATCGGGCACGAAAAGCCGCATGCGGTCGCCCAGCGCCAGAAGGCCCGGCCGTTCCACCCAGGCGGTGACGCCGCGGCGTCCCTGCGCGGCGGTCTTGAAGGCCGTGCCATGGCCGGGCTGATCGGCCTCGATCTCGCGCCCGGGCAGGTGGCAGGGGCGGCTTTCCATGTCGATGGTGAGTGTCACGCCCGACGGCCCCTGCAGCCGCGAGGATGGCGGGACATGGGTGAAGTCAGGGATGCCGCGCAGCACGACCGAGGCCCCCATCAGCCCGGGATCCAGCCGGTCGAGCCCGATCTTGGCCGCGATCTGCTCCAGTTCCTCGGCCGACAGCACCGACAGCTGGCGCACGTTGCGGATCGTGGTGTTGCGGGGATAGAGGTTCGTCACCCGCGAACAGGACGGGCGGTTTTCGCCCTCATGACGCCCGCCCGCGACCCCGCCGAACCCGAGATCCAACCGATCGACCGCCCCGGCGCGCAGGGACTTGCCCGCAGGCACGTGTCCCAGCCAGACGACTTCGCCCACCGCGCCGCTATCCTTCATCGTCGGCATACCGCACTCTCCCTGACCTGTCCCGTGCAGGTCGCAGGCTTGCCGGCCCTTTGTCAACGGCCCGAACGCGAACGGGCGGCCCATCGGGCCGCCCGTTGCATCGCTTCCCGGGTCGTCAGACCGTGGGTTCGGGCTCCATCCCGCCCGCGGGGGGCGTCTTGGGCGCCTTGCGCGTCTTCGGAATGGCGGTGACGCTGGGCGCACTGCCCGCGTCGGACCCGCTGTCGCTGTCCTCGCCTGCATGGGGCGGTTCGCCCTTGATGACGCGCTTGATCTCTTCGCCGGTCAGGGTTTCGTATTCCAGAAGTCCCTGAGCCAGACGGTCCCATTCCTCGCGCCGTTCCTCGAGGATTTCCTTGGCGCGGACATAGGCCGTCTCGATGAAGCGTTTGACCTCTTCCTCGATCAGTTCCTTGGTGTGCGCCGAGACCGAGAAGCCCGGCGTCTGGCCGTTATAGCCTTCGTGCGCCTCGGCGTAGTCGATGTTGCCCACCTTGTCCGACATGCCCCAGCGCAGCACCATGGCGCGTGCCAGCGCCGATGCCTGCTGGATGTCGCCCGCCGGGCCGTTCGACACGTTGTCCTCCCCGTATTTGAGGACTTCGGCCGCCTTGCCCGCCATGGTCATGGCCAGCTTCTGTTCGCATTCGGCGCGGTGCCAGTTCAGGCGGTCGATCTCGGGCAGAGACACGACCATGCCCAGTGCGCCGCCGCGCGGGATGATCGTGGCCTTGTAGACCGGGTCGCATTCCGGCAGCGCAAGGCCGACAACGGCGTGACCGGCTTCGTGATAGGCGGTCTTTTCCTTCTGTTCGGCGGTCAGGACCATGCTGCGGCGCTCGGCGCCCATCATGACCTTGTCCTTGGCGTTCTCGAAATCCTCCATCGTCACGAAACGCCGGCCGACCCGCGCGGCCATCAGCGCGGCCTCGTTCACGAGGTTGGCAAGGTCCGCACCCGAAAAGCCCGGCGACCCGCGTGCGATGATGCGCAGGTCGACATCGGGGCCCAGCGGCACCTTGCGGGCGTGAACGCCCAGGATCTTCTCGCGGCCCTTGATGTCGGGGTTGCCCACCGTCACCTGCCGGTCGAAGCGGCCCGGGCGCAGCAGCGCGGGGTCAAGCACGTCCTTGCGGTTCGTGGCGGCGATGATGATGACGCCCTCGTTCGCCTCGAACCCGTCCATTTCCACCAGCAGCTGGTTCAGCGTCTGTTCGCGTTCGTCGTTGCCGCCGCCATAGCCCGCACCCCGGTGCCGGCCCACGGCGTCGATTTCGTCGATGAACACGATGCACGGTGCGTTCTTCTTGGCCTGTTCGAACATGTCGCGCACGCGTGATGCACCGACACCCACGAACATCTCGACGAAGTCAGACCCCGAGATGGTGAAGAACGGCACGCCCGCCTCGCCCGCGATGGCGCGGGCCAGCAGCGTCTTGCCGGTGCCCGGAGGGCCGACCAGCAGCGCGCCCTTGGGGATCTTGCCGCCGAGGCGCGAGAATTTCTGCGGATTGCGCAGGAATTCCACGATCTCTTCGAGTTCCTCCTTGGCCTCGTCGATGCCGGCGACGTCGTCAAAGGTGACGCGGCCATGCTTTTCGGTGAGCATCTTGGCCTTCGACTTGCCGAAGCCCATGGCACCGCCACCGCGGCCGCCCTGCATCCGGTTCATGAAATAGACCCAGACGCCGATCAGCAGAAGGAAGGGCAGAAGCGACAGCAGGAAGGCCTGGAAGCCCGATTGCTGCTGCTGTTCGGCCCGCACGGGGATGTTGTTTTCGATCAGCAGGCGCGTGATCTCGGCATCCGCCGGCTTGATCGTGATGTATTCCTGACCGTCCGATCCGCGGAAGCGGACCTGTTCGCCATCAAGCGTCACCTGCGCCACATCACCGTCGCGGACGGAATCCACGAAATCGGAGTAGCTGATCTCGCGGCTTTGCATCGTGGTGCCCGGTCCGCTGAACAGGTTGAACAGCGCCAGGATCAACAGGAACAGAACGACCCAGAAGGCGATATTGCGTGCATTTCCCAAGGAAGGATCTCCTTTGCAGGCGCGGCGGAGGGGGGCCGCGCGTTGTCTGTAAAGATAGACACCTTCCGGCGGGGTTCAATGCGATAAAATCGAAGCGAAGAAACCCTCGGGCCCGTCGGCAAGCTCTGGCCCGTATCCGCCATCGACGCCCGCCAGCGGCGCCGACAGAAGATCGCGGCCCGACCACAGGCCCGGCGCGGCAAGAAGCGCCGCCCGCGGGCGGCCCGTGTCGCGCCAGACCGGTGCCTGCCGAAGGCCCGCCTCGCCCAGCGGCCGGATAACCGCTCCGGGGGGCGGTGCGCCCGCGGCGGTCCACCTGCCGTCCCAAAGGTCAGGCGGGGTCGCGGAAAGGGTCGCGACGGCCGCCGCCTCGCGTGCGATCCAGATCAGGCCCTGCCGGTGCAGGATGACGCAGCCCTGCAGGGTCATGCCCCGACCGCGCCGCACCGCCTCGAGCGCGCCCGCCAGCGCCGCGCGCCGCGGGGCATGGGGTCCGCCGCCGATCCAGACGAGCGCATAGCCCAGAAGGCGGCGCGCGATTTCCTGCGGCAGGGTCCGGAACGACCGGCGGTCGATCAGCACGTCGCCCCCGTCGATCTGCACCATGTCGCGGGCGGCGAGGAAGGTGTACCAGTCCAGCGCCTCGCGCACATCGGCCATGTTGGCGGCAACCGCCGACAGCGCATCGACCCCGATGCCCAGCGTCTCCAGAACCGGCAACGCGCGGCGCGCGCGCACCCGGTCGAAACGCGGGTCCTCGTTGGACGGGTCATCGACCCAGGCGATGCCCTGCCGGTCCAGATAGGCGCGCAGATCGTCGCGGCGCAGGGACAGGCAGGGGCGCAGAAGCACGATCCCCTGGTGCAGGCGGCGGCGCGGAATGCCCGAGAGACCGTTCGCACCGGCCGCCCGGCCCAGCCGCATCAGCACGGTTTCGGCCTGGTCGTCCGCCGTGTGCCCGAAGGCGATCACGGAAATTCCCGTCCGAGACGCCCAGCGCGTCAGCAGGTCCTGCCGGGCGCGGCGGGCCGCGTCCTGCAGGTTGCCCTGCCCGGTCCAGCCCCGCCAGTGCAGCGTGTCATGCGCCACGCCAAGGCCCCCCGCGATGCGGGCGACATGGGTGGCTTCCTCCGCCGCCTCGGGGCGCAGGCCGTGATCGACGGTGGCGGCATGAAGTGTGGTCTGCGTTCCGCGCGCCAGCGTCGCCAGCACATGCAGAAGCGCCACAGAGTCGCTGCCGCCCGATACGGCGACACCGATCCGCGATGGAAGTTGGCCGGAAAAGGCGGCGCGGACAGCGTCAAGGATATCCGCATCGCCCAGGGTCAACTACATCCCAGCCTCGCCATTTCGGCCTGGGCCAGCGCAACCTCGGGCGTGCCGGCATAGCGCACCGGGATTTCGCCCAATGTCAGACAGGCCTCGCGCGTGCTGCCAAGCTGGCCGAGCGCCGTGCCCAGCGCCAGCACCGACTGCGAGGCCAGCGGCCCGGTCGGATCGACCGAATAGCCTTCGAGAAAGGCGCGCGCCGCCTCGCGCGTGTCGCCCAGCTGGTTCAGCGCCAGCCCGCGTTTGAGGCTTGCCTCGGCGGCGACGGGGCTGCCGGGATAGTTGCGGTTGAAATCCTGCAGCAGGGTGACGGCGGTTTCGTAATCGCCTGCCGCGAAGGCATCGTTGGCGGCCTTGAAATCCTGCGCCTCACCCACGGCCAGTTCGCCAGACGCGCTGCCCGGTGCCGTGGCCCCGCCCTGCGGTACCCCGGGGGCGACCTGAGGCACCTCGCCTCCGCCCAGCGTCGTCGTCTCGCCCAGCTGGCCGACGTCGCCGCCTTCCAGTTCGACCAGTCGGAATTCGAGGTCTCCGATCCGGTTCGTGCCGTCGCGCACGACGCGATCGACGCGGTTTTCGAGTTCCTCGGTCCGGGCGGTCAGGCGGGTCAGCTGCGCCTCGATCGCGTTCACGCGGTCCAGAACGCTTCCCCCGCCCACGGCAGCCGAAGGGCTGCCGGTGGTCGACAATTCGCGCTTGAGCCTCTGGATCTCGACGAACAGAACGGTCAGTTCCTGGCGGATATCCGCCAGTGTCTGCTGGTCCTGCGCCGCCGCCCGCAGGGGCGAAAGCGCCAGAACCAGACCAAGAACGACGACAACCGACCGCATCGCCCGGATCACCCCGTCAGACCTACCCGCAGCACGGTCACGCCGCGGCGATTCTGCGAATAGCAGCTTTCGTCGCTGCAGACCGCGACCGGGCGTTCCTTACCGTAGCTGACGGTTTCGATCCGACCACCCGGCACCCCGCGCGACATCAGATATTCGCGCACCGCGTTCGCCCGCCGCGCGCCCAGCGCGACGTTGTATTCGCGTGTGCCCTGTTCGTCGGCATGGCCTTCGATCACGGCGTTGTAATCAGCGTTTGCCATCAACCAGTTGGCCTGTGCCGACAAGATCGACTGCGCCTCCTGCGTGAGGGTCGACTGGTCAATCTGGAAGAAGACGCGGTCGCCCACGACCTGCTGGAAATGCGCGATGCTCGTCGGGTCGGAGGGCGAGCCAAGCGCGCCTGTCGCGCCGTCCAGCGTCACGTCATTGGTGCCCGGTCCGTCCAGTGCATTCTGGCTGCAGGCGCCGAGAACCAGGATCAGCCCCAGCACAGCCAGTTTCGGGAAAGTCATCATGCCTCTTGCCTCATGTTCTTGGTGTTGTTTTCAGGTCTTTTACCACAGGGGCCTTGCCTTGTGAACGCGCCTTGCCTGCGGTCACTGCTGCAGCGGCGACCACGCGGGGTCGGAGCCGCCCTCGGGGGTGCGAACGGGTCTCAGGTTGCGCCCGGTGATGTCGACGGAGAAGAGCGACGTGGTGCCATCCGCGCCGCGCGTCTCGCGCGAGAACATGATGACGCGCCCGTTCGGCGCCCAGGTCGGGCTTTCGTCAAGGAAGGACGCCGTCAGCAAGCGTTCCTCGCTGCCGTCGGTGCGCATCACGCCGATGTGGAAGCGGCCCGCATGCTGCTTGGTGAAGGCGATGAGATCGCCGCGGGGCGACCAGACCGGCGTGCCGTAGCGGCCCTGACCGAAGCTGATGCGCCGCGCCTCGCCCCCCGAGGCCGGCATGATGTAGAGCTGCTGTGTGCCCGAACGGTCGCTTTCAAAGACGATCTGGCCGCCATCGGGGGAAAAGCTGGGCGCGGTTTCGATCGAGGGCGCATCGGTCAGCCGCCGCGTCGCGCCCGACCCGAGGTCGAGCGACCAGATATCGGAATTGCCGCCCTGCTCCAGCGAATAGACCACGGTGCGCCCGTCAGGGCCGAAGCGGGGCGCGAAGCTCATCGTGCCGGGCTGGCTTTGCAGGACGCGCCGCTGCACCTGGCCCACGTCAAGCACGTAGATACGCGGCTGCCCGGTCTCGTAGCTGGTGTAAAGCACCCGGTCGCCGGTGGGCGAAAAGCGCGGTGCCAGCACGATCGCGCCACCATCGGTCAGGTACTGAACGTTTGCGCCGTCGTAATCCATGATTGCAAGGCGCTTGCGTCGGTTGTCCTTCGGCCCGCTTTCCGACACGAAGACGACGCGGCTGTCGAAATAGCCGCCTTCACCGGTGATGCGGCTGTAGACGGCATCGGCCACCTTGTGGGCGATGCGCCGCCAGCCATCGGTCGGGCCCGCGAATTGCAGCCCCGCTCCCATCTCGGCGCCCGAGAAGACATCGTAGAGCCGGAACTTCACCACCAGCTGATTGCCCTGCACCGACACCGCGCCGGTAACCAGCGCCTGCGCGTTGATCGCCTTCCAGTCGGCGAACTGCACGGGCGCGCCGAAATCGGAGACCCGGCTGATGAAGGCAGAAGCCGGGATTTCCCGGAACAGGCCCGTTCCTGTCAGGTCGTCCGAGATCACCCGCGCGATCTGCGTGCCGAACTGGCCCGCGGCGACGTTTTCGGCGATGAAGTCGGGCACCGCGAAGGGCAAGGGTTCGATCACGCCTTCGGTGATCTCGATCCGCAGGGGACCGGTCTGGGCCTGCGCAAGGCCCGGCAGGGCCAGCGGCAGCGCGAGGGCAAGAGCAAGAAGGGTCCGGATCAATCGGGTCATGGTCACTTGATCCTCATCCTTTCGGGATTGAAAGTCATTTCAATTTCGCGCCAGTGGTCGAACTTCTCGACCGGCAGGCCGAAGCCGTTCGTGCCGCAGCGGATGATGGCGCGGCGGGCGGCCTCGAAGGCCTGGCGCGCGGCGCTTTCCGAGCCGCCCTCGAAGGACAGCATGCGGATCGCTCCCTGCACGGGGCGCGCATCCTCGGTCATGGTCACCCCGACGACGACGGTCGTGCCCAACGCCTCGGTCGAGAGCGAGCCGACGTTCCAGCAGGCCGAAACGGCGACGCGCAGCCCTTCCTTTTCGCCCCCCGTCAGGGGAGGGCCGCTGGGCACGACAGGCGCGCTTTCGGTCAATGCCTCGGTCAGGGCCGCATTGACCGCATCCTGCGTGGCGGAAGGCGCGGGCGTTTCCGGGCGTGGTTCGGCCGTGGCCTGACGTTGCGGCCGCGCAAGCGGGCGGATCGACTGCTGCGGTGCGCCCGCGGGCGTTTCGGCCTCGGTCACGATCTCGGTCGCGGCCTCTTCAGGGGCAGTGGCCTCCTGCGGGGGCACGGGCGTCGCGTCCTCGGTGGCGGTGTCGTCGCGCACCGCTTCGCGTTCCACCGGATCGGGTGCCGCGTCGGGCGGCGGCGGGGCCACCGCTTCGGGCGCCACACGGTCGGAGGGGCGCGGCTGCGGCCGGGTCGAAGGCGGCAGAAGCGCGGCCTGAGCGTCGGCAGGCGGGAGGGGCTGCTGCACGGTATCGACGATCTCGGCCGCGGGGGGCGGCTCGGGCGTGGTCTGCGGCACCGGGTCGGGCGGCGGCGCCTCGGCCTGCGGCGGTGTCACCTGGGTCGGGGCCACGTCGGTTGCAGGCGGCGCGGGTTGGGTTTCGGCGGGCGTCGCGGGCGGGGTGCCGACAATGCACCAGGTGTTCGACAACGCGCT
>CAZNMV010000054.1:0-11672 GCA_964573835.1 uncultured Aestuariivita sp.
CGGCCTTTTCCTCGAACCGGCGGATCAGCAGCATGTCGCGGTAATAGGTCTTCAGGTCCTCGGCGGACACGTTCGGTTTTCTTGCGGTCTTGCGCACGGCCATTGTGGCGGGCCTCCTCGGCAGCAGAGATAGTTTAGCGTTAAACTATTCCATAGAGGATTCTGCGGCGCGAGGCGAGGGATAATGTGACGCGGGGTCAGCGGATGACGATTTCGTCCGCGCGGATCAGGCCCAGAAGGTTGCGCGCCTGTTCGTCCAGAAGGTCGATATCGAGAAAATCGTCGGACAGGCGGCTGGTGAGGTTTTCCATCCGCACCACCTCGGCCTGCAGGACAGCAAGCTCGGCGTGCAGCGTCTCGGCCTCGGCGCGGATCTCGACGCGGCGGAACAGGCCGTAATCCCCCTGCACCGCGGCGAAGGTGAAATAGATCGACAGCGCGAAGGCGACCGAAAAATAGATCAGCGCGCCGAAACTGGGACGGGTCGACCGGGACACTTCCTTGCCTGCCTCATGGTAGCTTTGCCTGCGCCTCTTGATGGGCGACCCGGGCAGTATGGCACAGGTGATTCCCACTGTGAATCCCTGAAATTCCTGAAGCTTAGGGTTTTTTGCGCCCCGCGCGTCTCAGCGCAGCAGGGCCGCGACGCCCGGCAGATCCTTGCCTTCCATCCATTCGAGGAACGCGCCCCCCGCGGTCGAGATATAGGTGAAATCGCCCGCCGCGCCCGCCTGGTTCAGCGCCGCGACCGTGTCGCCGCCGCCCGCCACGGTGATCAGTTGCCCCGCCTTGGTCATCGCCGCGGCCTTGCGCGCAGCCGCGAAGGTGGCCGCGCCGAAGGGCTGGATCTCGAAGGCGCCCAGCGGGCCATTCCAGATCAGGGTATGGGCCTTCTCCATCAGCGCGCCCAGCCGTGCGACACTGGCGGGCCCGGCATCGAGGATCATCGCATCCTCGGGGCACTGGTCCACGGCCAGGGTGCGCGCACTGGCGCCCGCCCGGAATTCGCGCGCGACGACGATGTCGATGGGCAAAACGATCTCGCATCCCGTGGAGGCGGCCTTGTCCATGATCCCGGCGGCGATGGCCGTCATGTCATGTTCGGCCAGCGACCGGCCGACCTGCACGCCGCGTGCGGCCAGAAAGGTGTTGGCCATGCCCCCGCCGATAACCAGGTGATCCACCTTCTCGACGAGGTTCGCCAGAAGCTCGAGCTTGGTGGACACCTTCGCGCCCCCCACGATCGCGACAAGCGGCCGCCGCGGCGCGCCGAGTGCGGCGTCGAGCGCGTGCAGCTCGGCCTGCATCAGCCGCCCCGCGCAGGCCGGCAGAAGCCGCGCCAGCCCTTCGGTCGAGGCATGCGCCCGGTGCGCACAGGAAAAGGCATCGTTGCAATAGATGTCGCCGAGGTCCGCCAGTTCGGCGGCGAAGGCGGGGTCGTTGGCCTCTTCGCCCGCATGAAAGCGCAGGTTTTCCAGCAGCAGCACCGCGCCCTGCGGCAGTGCCGCGAGCGCCGCCTCCACCGCCGGGCCCCGGCAATCGGCGACGAAGGTGACGGCGAGGCCGAAGGCGCCTTCCAGCGCCGGCACAAGCGGGCGCAGCGACATCGACGGCACGACCTTGCCCTTCGGCCTGTCGAAATGCGACATCAGCACCACCGTGCCGCCTGCCTGCTGGATATCGCGGATCGTGGGCACAAGGCGCTGGATGCGCGTGTCGTCGGTGACGACCCCGTCCTCCACCGGCACGTTCAGGTCCACCCGGACCAGCACGCGTTTGGCCATCAGATCCATATCGTCCAGCGTCTTCCAGCCCACCTGTGTCTCTCCCCTGTTGGCTGCGGCTCCCGGGTCCGTGATGTCCGCCGGATCGGGGCCAAGGTCAATGCGTCACTTGGCATTTCCTCCGCCGGGGCTTACCTACACCCCGACCAAAGCAACAGGAGTGGCCCATGGCCGAGATCAAGGATCCCGAGAACACCATCCTCATGGAACTGAAGGGCGGAACCGTCGTCATCGAGCTTCTGCCCGATGTCGCCCCGAAGCATGCCGACCGGATGAAGGAACTGGCACGGGCGGGGCACTATGATAACGTCTGCTTTCACCGCGTGATCGACGGCTTCATGGCCCAGACCGGCGACGTGAAGAACGGCAACATGGAAGCCGGGTTCAACCTGCGCATGGCGGGCACCGGCGGGTCGGACCTGCCCGATCTTCCGGCCGAATTCTCCAAGCTGCCGCATGACCGCGGCACGCTGGGGGCGGCACGCTCGGCCAATCCCAACAGCGCGAATTCGCAGTTCTTCATCAACTTCAAGGACAACCATTTCCTGAACGGGCAATACACGGTCTATGGCCGCGTGATTTCGGGCATGGAGCATGTCGACGCGATCACCCGCGGCGAACCGCCCGCGTCGCCCGACCGCATGATTTCCGTCAAGGTGGCTGCCGATGCGTAAGCTGGCGCTGGCGCTCGCGCTTCTGGCGGGTCCCGCCGCCGCCACCGGGATCGAGATCGCGGTGGAAGGCGAAGGCGCCAACGGTGTGATCCGGATCGACCTGTTCGAGGACGTGGCCCCCCTGCACGCCGCCCAGATCACCACGCTGGTGCGCGACGGCTTCTATGACGGGGTCTTTTTCCACCGCGTGATCGAAGGCTTCATGGCCCAGACCGGCGACGGGGTGCACGCCCGCGAAGACGGCGACATGCGCCTTGCGGGCACCGGCGGGTCCGAGCTGCCCGATATCCCGGCAGAGTTCTCGGATATCCCCTTCGACCGCGGCATCGTCGGCATGGCGCGCACGCCCGATCCCAACAGCGCCAACAGCCAGTTCTTCATCATGTTCAACGAAGGCTATTTCCTGAACGGACAATACACCGTCGTAGGGCGTGTCACCGAAGGCATGGAGGTGGTCGATGCGATCAAGCGCGGCGGCGGCCAGTCGGGGCTGGTCACCGGCCGCCCGGACATGATGAAAACGGTCACCGTCACCGACTGACCGGCCTGGATTCGGAAAAGCGAAGGGCGCCCAAGGGCGCCCTTTCTCATGTCGACACAGGATAATCCCTCAGGACGCGTCGGCCTTGACCGGGCCTTCGGGTTTTCTCATCGCGGGGGGCGTCGACGGTGCCGCAGCCGCAGCCGCCGCGCGGCCGGGATTGAGCGGGTCGTCCTGACGCTGCACCGATCCTTCGAAATGCGCACCGCTCTCGATCGCGATGGTCTTGTGGATGATGTCGCCTTCGACCCGGGCGGTCGAGGTCAGGCGCACCTTCAGCCCGCGCACGCGGCCCACGATGCGGCCGTTGATGACGACGTCATCGGCGGTGATCTCGCCCTTGATGGTCGCGGTCTCGCCCACGGTCAGCAAATGCGCGCGGATGTCACCCTCGACCGTGCCTTCGACCTGGATATCTCCGGTGGTCTTGAGATTGCCGGTGATGTGCAGGTCCGACGACAGAACCGACGCAGGCGGCTTGGCCTTCGGTGCGCTGGGAATGAAGTCGCCCGGCCCGGGCGCGGCAGGGGTCGCCACCGGTGTCGAGGACGCGCCCGAATCCGTCGCCTTGGGGCCAGGTTCGTTGATCTTGCTCTTAGAAAACATTGTTTGCAGCCCTGATATAGATCATCGGATTTATGGGTTTTCCGCCGACGCGCACTTCGTAATGAAGATGGGTGCCGGTCGATCGGCCGGTGCTACCCATATCAGCTATGTGCTGTCCGCGCGAGACCCTTTGCCCCTTGCTCACGACAATATTCGAGTTGTGGGCATAGACCGTCTCGATTCCGAAGGCGTGCTGGATGCGGACGGTCCGGCCATACCCCGAATCCCATGCCGCATGCGTCACCACGCCGTCGGCGGTGGCGTAGATGTTGGTGCCATGCGCGCCCGCGAAATCGGTGCCGTTGTGCATGCGCCGTCCGCCGGTCTTGGGGTCGCGGCGATAGCCGAACCCGCTGGTGAAGCGGAAAGTGCTGCGCACCGGCATCGCGAAGGGCGCCTTTTCGGCGGCGATGCGGTACATGTTCAGCTGGTCCATCTGTTCCAGGAGCCGGTTGGCGCGCAGATGGTCGGGCGAGGGATACTCACCGCTGGTCGAGAACGACAAAGGGGTGAGGGGACCGCCTTGCCCCGAATAGCCGCGCCGCACCTCTTCGATGATGCGGTCCGTAGGCAGCCCCGCCGCGCGGAACATCTTGTCGAGCGGCTCGACCGACACGGTCATCGCCTCTTCCAGCTGACGGAAGATCTGGTCGTTCTGTTCGCGCATCAGCGCGATTTCCAGCTCCAGGTCCTGTGCCCGCGTCAGTGCATTCTGAGCGTTCTCGAGGATGCGGTCGCGTTCCGCCGCCGTCTCGGCCAGGGCGATCGCCAGGAAATCGACCGGCGCGCCGCCGCTGCCGTCGCCCAGCGCCTGCGGATTGTCGGTCAGTTCGGACTTGAGCGCGGCCAGCGCGGTGCGCGCGGCCTCGCGCGCCTTCATCGTGTCGCGCAGCGTGGTCTGGATGACCTCGATCCCGGTCTCGAGTTCGCGCCGGCGGGTTTCAGATGACAGCAGTTCCGTCTGCATCACCGAAATCTGCGCAAGCGCGGCGTTGAACCGCTCCTGCGCGGCCAGCGCTTCCTCGGCGCGGGTGTCGCGTTCGGCGGCCAGCGCGTTCAGCCGCGACTGGTAGGTGACCATGTCGCGCTTGGCCTGTTCGCGGAAATTGCCCGAACCGATGGAATCCATCAGGATGATCGCGGTCGCCACGATCGCCCAGGACACCACCAGCGCTCCGCCCGCGAAGGCGGCCAGCTGCGTCATCGGACGCAGACGGATGAACCGTGTATCGGTGTCGGATTTCAGGAAGACCCGGCGTTCCGGAAAGTGCCGCTCAAGCCAATGGTCGATTCTGATGCCCAGACGTGTTCGCACGCGTCTTTCCTTGTCCCGTCCCTGTTCTGGGCAAGTTCTCCCCAAGAAGACCCAGCCTTGCCCCGACGTCGGGGATACCCAGCGGGGGCACATTGGGCAAGCTTCTTGTCCAAAAGAGGGCATTGCGATGGCGCATGCGGGCCGATTTGGCAAGAAACCGCCGAAAGGACTTAACCCCAGGCTGCGGCCCGCGTGTCGGCGCTTTCGGCCAGCGGCCAGTAGAAATCGGGCGGCAGGCCCGCTTCGGCGCGCTTTTCCTCGTTGAAGGGCGGCTTCAGCGCCCCGTGGAAATACCGCCGCACAAGCGTATGAAAGGCCTCTTTCGGGTCGGTATCGGCGCGGCCGCACAGGAAATGGAACCACTTCGCCCCATAGGCGACATGTGCCACTTCCTCGGCATAGATGGTCTCGAGCGCGGCCACCGCTCCGCCTGCGCCCGCCTTGCGGAACACCTCGATCATGCCCGGCGTCACATCGAGCCCCCGCGCCTCGAGCACCATGGGCACGACCGCCAGCCGCCCCAGAAAGTCGTCCGCCGTATCCTCGGCCGCGCGCCACATGCCGGCATGGGCGGGCAGGGCGCCGTAATGACT
The DNA here is from genome assembly GCA_964573835.1 of uncultured Aestuariivita sp. Classification (GTDB taxonomy): domain Bacteria; phylum Pseudomonadota; class Alphaproteobacteria; order Rhodobacterales; family Rhodobacteraceae; genus JAGYKE01. The sequence continues at coordinate 5,514 of CAZNMV010000054.1, forward strand.
GCCCATCTCTTCCAGACAATCGCAGACCAGGTTGAAATGCTTGGCCTCTTCGTCGCCCGCCTTCACCCAGTCGTCGTAAAAGCCCATCGGCATGGATGTGTCGGCAAAGCGCGCGATGATGTCCCAGTGCAGATCGACCGCGTTCAACTCGATATGGGCGACCGCGTGCAGAAGGGCGATGCGCCCCTGCGGACTGCCTGGTTTGCGCCGGGGCACGTCGCGCGGATCGCGCAGCTCGGGCTGGGCAGGCCGGGCGGGGCGCAGCGGTGGGTCGGCGCGCCCCACCGGGATCGGCGGTGCCTCGCCCGCCCGCGCGGCGCGCCACGCGGCCGCATGGGCGCGCGCCAGCGCCGTCTTGGCGCGGCCGTCGGCGGTGGTCAGCACCTCCACCGCCATCTGCGCAAGGCTTGTCACCTTCAGCCCGCCGCCTTCACGGCTGCCAGCACCTCGTCCACATGGCCCGGCACCTTCACCTTGCGCCAGACCCGGACGATCCGGCCTTCGCCGTCGATCAGGAAGGTCGACCGTTCGATCCCCATGTAGGACTTGCCATACATGCTCTTCTCGGCCCAGACGCCGTAATCCTCGCACATCGTGCTGTCTTCGTCCGACAGCAGCGGCATCGCAAGACCGTGCTTCTTCACGAACTTGTCGTGGCTTTTCACGCTGTCCTTCGACACGCCGACGACCGCCGCGCCTGCTGCGGCGAAATCCTGCAGGGCCTCGGAAAAGCCGATGGATTCCTTCGTGCAGCCCGACGTATCATCCTTGGGATAGAAGAACAGGACCAGCGCCTTGCCCTTGAAATCGGTAAGGCTCAGCGTGCCGCCTCCGTCGCGGGGCAGGGAAAAGTCCGGAGCCATGTCGTTGACGTCCAGCATCTTGGATCTCCTGATGACGTGGAATTGGGTGGGTTTCATAATAGGGCGCAGTCCGCAACAATAAAGCAGCGGACAGTGCGGCAGGCAAAGGCGTCACACCGGGTGCAGGACAGCCCATCACAAAGCCCCAGACCGCGGCGCAGCAGGGCGCGCCGGATCGGGCTGTGGTCGCTGGCGGCCTCGGCGGGGCTGGGCCTTCTGGCCACCGTCGCCATCTTGCTGATCGTTGGCCAGATGATGACCGCGCCGCAATGGCTGCGCGACCGGATCGAGACGCGGCTCGAGGCCCGGCTGTCCGGAATGCAGGTCGAATTCGGCGATATCGGCCTTGCGATCAACGCCGGCTGGCGGCCGCGCGCGCGGCTGCGCGATGTGGCGCTCTCCGACGCCGCGGGCCGCCCGCTGCTGCGGCTGAGCGAGGTCGAGGCAAGCCTTGCGATGCGCCCGCTCCTGCGCGGACAGATCCAGCCCAAGCAGATCGTGCTGTCTGGCGCCTTCGCCATCCTGCGCCGCGACACCGGCGGGCGCATCACGCTGGCGCTCGGCGACACCGCCAATCCCCTGCGCGAGGCGCAGGGCCTCGTGTCGCTGATCGAGGAGGTGGACGCCGCCTTTTCACTCCCCGTCCTCTCGGCGCTGACCGAGGTCGAACTGCGCGAGCTGAACCTGCGCTATGAAGACGCGGTGTCCGACCGGGCATGGACGCTCGACAGCGGATCGCTGCGGCTGACCCGAGAAGACGACGACCTGCGCCTGTCGGGCGATTTCGCGCTGCTGTCGGGGCGCGCCTATGCCTCGGCGATCGAGGTAAACTATTCCAGCGTCATCGGCGAGGTCGCGGCCGGGTTCGGCATCACCCTGCGCGACGTGCCGACGCGCGATTTCGCCAGTCAGGCGGTGGCGCTGGCCTGGCTCGACGTCTTGCGCGCGCCGATGTCGGGGGCGCTGCGCGGCAGCGTGACGGAAGACGGCGCGCTCGGCCCGCTCAATGTCGCGCTGACCATCGGCCCCGGTGTGTTGCAGCCCAGCGACGGCACGACGCCGGTGCCCTTCCGCACCGCGCGTACCTACCTGACCTTCGAGCCGGGCGAACAGGCCATCACCTTCGACGAGCTTTCGGTGCAAAGCGACTGGGTCGGGTTCGTGGCCGAGGGCGAGACCTTTCTCGGCGGGCTCGACGAGGGCCGTCTCGACGATCTCATCGGGCAGATGCAGATCACCGAAATCTCGCTCAATCCGATGGGGCTCTACAAGACGCCGGTGACGCTGACGGGCGCGCAGGCGGATTTCCGGCTGAAGCTCGATCCCTTCGACCTCCGCCTCGGCCAGCTTCTGATCGACGACCGCGGCAGCCGCATCCTTCTCGACGGGCGGCTGACGGGTGCCGCCGACGGCTGGAACGTCGCGCTGAACGGCGAGATCGACGCGCTCACGCCCGAACGGCTCATCGAACTCTGGCCGGAACGCGCCGTGCCCAATACCCGCGGCTGGATCGCGCGGAACCTCTCGGGCGGCACGCTGTCGGACATGAACGTCGCGCTGCGCCGCGCTCCGGGACAGGACCCGCAGACCTATCTCGACTTCGACTACACCGACACGCAGATCCGCTTCATGCGGACCATGCCGCCCATAACGGGCGCGTCCGGTCAGGCCACCTTCATTGGCAACCGCTTCGTCACCACTGCCGTGCGCGGCGATGTCCTGCCTGACGCGGGCGGGCCGGTCGATGTCTCGGGCACCTCCTTCATCATCCCTGACGTCACCGCGCGCGGTGGCACCCCTGCGGTCGTCCGCCTGATGGGGCGCGGCAGCGTGACCTCGGTGCTGTCGCTGCTCAACCGGCCACCGCTCGCGGCTCTCGACGCCGCGGGCCTGCCGGCGACGCTCGCGGACGGGCGCATCGCCTTCGGCGGCACGATGTCCCTGCCGCTGCAGGACCGCGTGGACTTTGCCGATGTCGATTTCCACGTCGACGGTCTGGCCAGCGACGTCCGCAGCGAGGTGCTGGTGCCGGGGCACGTGCTGAGCGCCCCGCAGCTGAAGGTCACCGCGACCGAGACCGGCGTGCGGCTGTCGGCGGATGGGCGGCTGTCGGGCGTACCGGTGCAGGCCGAATGGACGCAGCCGCTGGGCCGTCCCGGTGCGGGCAGCAGGGCCGAGGGGCGCATCGCGCTGACGGCCGAGGCGCTCTCGGCTTTGCGCATCGGCCTGCCGCCCGGCATGGTGGCCGGGTCGGGGACCGCGCGCTTCGATCTGGCGCTGGGCGGCGGGGGGCCGCCCCGCCTGAAGGTCGACAGCGATCTCGCGGGTGTCCGTCTGGCGCTGCCGGAACTCGGCTGGGCCAAGGCCGCCGAGGCGAACGGCGCGCTCTCGGTCACCGCGACGCTTGGTCCCGACCCCCGGGTCGAGGCGCTCAGCCTCTCGGCCCCGGGCCTCAGCGCGGAAGGAGCACTCAGCCTCAGCCCCGATGGCGGGCTGGAAGAAGCCGCCTTCACCACCTTCCGCGTCGGCGGCTGGCTTGATGCGCAGGGCAGCCTGATCGGCCGTGGACCGGGCAATGCCCCGGCAATCCGGGTGACGGGCGGCACGCTCGATCTGCGACGCGCGGACTTCGCGGCCGCGTCAGGCGGCAATGCCCCCCGGGGCGGGGATGCGCTCATCGCGCGGCTCGACCGGCTGCAGGTCACCGACACGATCGCGCTCACCGGATTCGAGGGGCGTTTCGGCCTGTCCGGCGGGCTCGATGGCAGCTTCGCGGCCCGCGTGAACGGGCAGGTCCCCATCACGGGCCGCGTCGTGCCGCAGGCGGGGCGCAGTGCCCTGCGCATTCTTTCGGATGACGGGGGTGGCGTCGCGCGGGCGGCGGGCATCCTTCGGCAGGCGGTGGGGGGCGCCTTTGCCATGACGCTCACGCCCGTGGGCGAGGCAGGCACGTTCGATGGCACGGTCTCGGTGCGCGACACCTATGTCCGGGATGCCCCGGCCATGGCGGCGCTGCTCAACGCGATCAGCGTCGTGGGGCTGCTCAACGAACTCGCGGGGCAGGGCATCCTTTTCTCCGAGGTCGAGGCGCGTTTCCGTCTCACCCCCGATCAGCTTCGCGTGGTCGAGGCCCGTGCGACCGGACCCTCGCTCGGCCTGACGATGGACGGTCTTTACGATGTCGCCACGCGGCAACTGGCCATGCAGGGCGTCATTTCGCCCGTCTACCTGCTCAACCAGATCGGCGGCGTTCTCGCGCCGCGCCGGGGCGAGGGGCTCTTCGGCTTCAACTACACCCTGAGCGGGCCCGCCGACGCGCCCAGCGTGCAGGTCAATCCGCTCTCGGGTCTCGCGCCGGGGTTCTTCCGCGAAATCTTCCGCGCCCCCGATCCCGGCGCTGCGGCCCCGCCCGCGACGGCGCCGTTGACGCAGCCAATCGACGAGCGGGGGCGCGGGCGCTGACCTCATCCGTGGGGGGATGGAAAAGCCCGTTCGCGCCCGCTATGGGACGCGGCATGAAACTCTCAGATTTCGATTTCGACCTGCCCGAGGACCTGATCGCGACGCGCCCCGCGCGGCCGCGCACCTCGGCCCGTCTGCTGGTGGCCCAGGGCGACGCGATCCGCGACGCCCATGTCTTCGATCTGCCCGACATCCTGCGCCCAGGCGACCGGCTGGTGCTGAACGACACCCGCGTGATCCCCGCGCGCCTGACGGGCCTGCGCCACCGCGACGGGGCCGAGGGCACGTCGTCGGCCCGGATCGAGGTGACGCTGCTGGAGCCGCGCATGTCCGGCGACTGGACGGCCCTCGTGAAACCCTTGCGCAAGCTGAAGATCGGCGAAACGGTGGTCTTCTCGGACCGGCTGTCGGCGGTGCTGAAAGACGTGGCCGACGGACAGGGCCTCTTCGGCTTCAACCTCGTGGGCGAGGATTTCGACGCGGCCCTCGCCGAAGCCGGCGCCATGCCGCTGCCCCCCTATATCGAGGCCCGCCGCAAGGCCGACGACCGCGACCGCGAGGATTACCAGACCGTCTTCGCCCGCAACCCGGGGGCGGTCGCCGCGCCCACCGCCTCGCTCCATTTCGACGCGGGCCTTCTGCAGACGCTGGCCGACCGCGGTGTCGAGTTCAGCCATGTCACGCTGCATGTGGGCGCGGGCACCTTCCTGCCGGTCAAGGTCGATGACGTCACGACCCACAAGATGCACGCCGAATGGGGCCGGGTGAGCGAAGAGGCCGCAGCCCAGATCGCCGCCACCAAGGCGGCGGGCGGGCGCGTCATCCCCGTGGGCACCACCGCGCTGCGGCTTCTCGAAAGCGCGGGCCGGGGCGGCGCGATCGAACCCTGGGAAGGCGAGACCGACATCTTCATCTACCCCGGCTTCGAATTCCGCGTCGCCGACGCACTGATGACGAATTTCCATCTGCCGAAATCGACGCTGATGATGCTTGTCTCGGCATTGATGGGGCAGGACCGGGTCCGCCGCATATATGCCCATGCCATCGCCGAGCGGTATCGCTTCTTTTCTTACGGTGACAGCTCGCTTCTGATCCCCTGAGGCGCAAAAGGACACCTTTGGTCGCAAAGCGCCACGAACCGGTCATCCCCACCATGCGATTGTGCCGGGGCAAGCAAAAGGGTTGTGACGATGATTCAGGTTCTGCGCAGCGCCTGGGCGCTTTTGCTGGGTGTCGGCCTTCTGATGATCGGCAACGGCATGCAGGGCACGCTGATCGGCATCCGCGGCGGGATCGAGAATTTCTCCACGCTCGAAATGTCCATCGTCGTCTCGGCCTACTTCGTGGGCTTTCTCGGCGGCAGCCGCATGGCGCCGGGGATGATCCGGCGCGTGGGCCATGTGCGGGTCTTCGCCGCGCTCGCCTCGCTCATCTCGGCGGTGATGATCCTCTATCCCACCTTCGTCGATCCGATCGTCTGGACCTTGGGCCGCGTCATCATCGGGTTCTGCTTCTCGGCGGTCTATGTCACCGCCGAAAGTTGGCTCAACAATGCGGCCACCAACGAGAACCGGGGCCAGGCGCTGTCGCTTTACATGATCGTGCAGACGGTGGGCATCGTGCTTGCGCAATGGCTGCTGCTGGCGGCGGACCCTTCGGGCTTCGTTCTTTTCGTGATCCCGTCGATCCTGGTGTCGATCGCGGTCACGCCGATCCTGTTGTCGATTAGCCCCACGCCCGCCTTCGACGCGACCAAGCCCCTTGGCCTGAAAGAGCTGTTCGGCATCTCGCCGCTGGCCTGTGTGGGGATGTTCCTTCTGGGCGGGGTCTTCGC
>CAZNMV010000054.1:11772-12952 GCA_964573835.1 uncultured Aestuariivita sp.
ACCGGTTGGGCGATGGACCGGATCGGCCCGCCGGGCTTTTTCTGGTTCACATTCGCGCTGTTCGTGATGCTGTCGGTCTATGGCGGATACCGGATGACGCGCCGCGCGGCACCCGCGGGCGGGGCAGGGGCCTATGTCACCGTGCCCCAGGCCGCCAGCACCGTCGCGGTCGAGATCGCCTTCGACGACACTCGCCCCGAAGATGCGCGGTAAACCGCCGTTGTGTCAGGCTGCAAGATATCGTGACTTTGTGGTGGATTCGTCCTTCTGTAACAGGGGCATGACAGAGGGTGGCATCCGCGTGGAGGAGGCAGGTAATGATCAACCCTGGTGAGGTTCTCGGCTTCTGGCTCGACGAAGTCGGACCTGACGGCTGGTACGCGCAGGACGACGCGCTCGACGCGCAGGTGCGCGACCGGTTCGAAGCGGCGTGGGAGCAGGCGAAGGCGGGCAGTTTCTCGCTCTGGCTGACCTATCCCAGCGGGGTGCTGGCCTACATCATCCTGACCGACCAGTTCCCCCGCAACATGTTCCGGGGCGAGGCGCGCGCCTTCTCGACCGACCGCGCCGCGCTCGCCGCGGCCAAGTCGGCCATCGACCGCAACTGGGACCTCAAGATCGACGAACCGGCGCGGCAATTCTTCTACCTGCCCCTGATGCATTCGGAAAACCTCTGCGATCAGGACCGCTGCGTGCGCCTGATGCACGAACGCTTGCCGCAGACGGGCGCGTCGAACCTCATCCATGCCCGCGCCCACCGCGAGGTGATCCGCCAGTTCGGCCGCTTCCCCTACCGCAACATGGCGCTGGGTCGCGCGCTGACCGGGCCGGAACGCGCCTTCGTCGATGCCGGCGGCTATGGCGAGACGCTGCGCAGCTTCCAGAAGGCCAGCTGACTGGCCTCTGAAACAGGGGCGGAAAGTGTCGCAGGGCGCCCGCATTGCCTGCGTCCGGGAATTAGTTTAAGGCTGAACTAATTCTTGGGAAAGCTTTGGGGGCGTCAGGACATGGCCGCGAACACGTTCGATGTGGTGGTGATCGGGGCCGGGCCCGGCGGATACGTGGCGGCGATCCGGGCGGCGCAACTGGGCCTGTCGGTCGCCGTGGTCGAACGCGAAAGCCTGGGCGGCATCTGCCTGAACTGGGGCTGCATCCCGACCAAGGCGATGCTGCGGTCCTC
>CAZNMV010000055.1:0-12948 GCA_964573835.1 uncultured Aestuariivita sp.
AAGACATGCCATGATCATCTGCCACTGCCGTAACATCACCTGTTCGGACATTAACGGCGCCATCGACTGGATGCGCCAGGCCGACCCCGACACCCTGATCACGCCCCGCAAGGTCTATCGCGCGCTGGGGCTCGAGGCGGATTGCGGGGGGTGCCTGCCTTTGTTTCTTGATACGATGCGCCGAAACGCCAACCTTCCGATCAGACCCGACCGGGCCATCCCTGTTCTGAAAGACCCGCAAAAGGACCAAGCTTCATGCAAGGCGACCCCAAAGTTATCGAGTACCTCAATCGCGCAATCCGGAGCGAGCTGACGGCCGTCAGCCAGTACTGGCTGCATTACCGCCTTCAGGAAGACTGGGGTCTTGGCCACATGGCCAAGAAAAGCCGCGAGGAATCGATCGAAGAGATGCATCACGCCGACCGGCTGATCGCGCGGGTGATCTTCCTTGAAGGCCATCCGAACCTTCAGAAGCTCGACCCGCTGCGCATCGGCCAAACGCCGAAGGAAACGCTCGAATGCGATCTGGCGGCCGAACAGGAGGCGCGCGCGCTCTACAAGGAAGCGCGCGACTACTGCCGCGAGGCAGGCGATTACGTGACGATGGCGCTTTTCGAAGATCTGATCTCGGATGAAGAGGGGCATATCGACTTCCTCGAGACGCAGCTCGACCTCTATGACCGGATCGGCGACCAGAACTACGCCCATCTCAACGCATCCAGGATGGACGAGGCCGAATAACCGCACCTCGGTGCTTCTTCTCGTTAAAAATACGCAAATTCCGCCCCGACCGCCCATCCCGGTGGCCGGGGCTTGCGCTTGCTGCACAACGCTGCTATGGCCGCGCCACTGAAATCCGCAGGCGGGGTTGGGCCCCTGGGGGAGACATCCCCATGGGTCCGCCGGTTGGAGCATCCGCTCTGAGACCCCCGCCAGAGGCATGAAACCGGAAAGGACAAAGACCATGGCTCTGCCTGAGTTCAACATGCGTCAGCTGCTCGAAGCTGGCGTTCACTTCGGCCACCAGACCCAGCGCTGGAACCCCCGTATGGGCCGCTATATCTATGGCGCGCGCAACGGCATTCATATTCTCGACCTGACGCAGACCGTCCCGATGCTGGACCAGGCGCTGAAGGTGATCCGCGACACCGTCGCGCGCGGCGGGCGCATCCTGTTCGTCGGCACCAAGCGTCAGGCGGCGCAGCCGGTCGCGGACGCGGCCGAGAAATGCGCGCAGTATTACATGAACCACCGCTGGCTGGGCGGCACGCTCACCAACTGGCAGACCGTGTCGAACTCGATCAGCCGCCTCAAGCAGATCGACGAGGCGATGGCCGCAGGTGCAGAAGGCCTGACCAAGAAGGAACGCCTTGGCATGGAACGCGACCAGGGCAAGCTTCAGGCGAGCCTTGGCGGCATCCGCGAGATGGGCGGCGTGCCGGACCTTCTGTTCGTCATCGACGTGAAGAAGGAAGCCCTTGCCGTGGCCGAGGCCAACAAGCTGGGCATTCCGGTTGTGGCCGTGGTCGACACCAACTGCCCGCCCGATGGCGTCGACTACATCATCCCCGGCAATGACGACGCGGCCCGCGCCATCGCGCTGTACTGCGATCTGGTCGCGCGCGCGGCACTCGACGGAATGAGCGCCCAGCTGGGTGCCGCAGGCGTCGATCTCGGCGCACTGGAAGAGGCGCCGCAAGAAGAGGCTGTCGCCGAGGCGCCTGCCGAAGCCTGACCGCCCGGGCCGTCGCAAAACCGACATGAGGTGCGGGGTATGACCCCGCGCCCGCACACCGCGAATTGAGGAGAGCCAAGATGGCAATCACTGCAGCTATGGTGAAGGAACTGCGCGACACGACCGGCGCAGGCATGATGGACGCCAAGAAGGCGCTGACCGAAACCGACGGCGACATGGAAGCGGCGATCGACTGGCTGCGCACCAAGGGTCTGGCCAAGGCCGCCAAGAAATCGGGTCGCACCGCGGCCGAAGGTCTGGTGGGCGTGGTCGTCGAAGGTGGCCGCGGCGTCGCCGTCGAGGTGAACGCCGAGACCGACTTCGTCGCCAAGAACGCCGAGTTCCAGGACATGGTGGCCGATATCGCCACCGCAGCCCTTGGCGTGGCCGATGTCGAGGCGCTGGCCCAGACGCAGATCGGCGGCAAGGCGATCTCGGAAATCGTGACCGAGAAGATCGCCAAGATCGGCGAGAACATGGCGCTGCGCCGGATGGCCGCCATCAGCGGCGATCAGGTCGTGTCCTATGTCCACAATGCCGCCAAGCCCGGCATGGGCAAGATCGGTGTGCTGGTCGCCATGACCGGCGGGGACGAAGCCTTCGGCAAGCAGGTCGCGATGCACATCGCCGCTGTGAACCCCGCCGCACTGGATGAAACCGCGCTCGACCCCACGATCGTGGAGCGTGAGCGTCAGGTCCAGATCGACATCGCCCGTGAAAGCGGCAAGCCCGACGCGGTGATCGAGAAGATGATCGACGGCCGGATGAAGAAGTTCGTGGCGGAATCGACCCTGCTGAACCAGCAGTTCGTCGTGAACCCCGACGTGACCGTCGCCGCCGCCGCCAAGGACGCGGGCGCCACGATCACGGGCTTCGTGCGTCTGGAAGTGGGTGAAGGCATCGTTGTCGAAAAGGAAGACTTCGCCGCCGAAGTCGCCAAGGTCGTTCAGGGCTGACCGCCCCGAGATACCTGCCATCGCAAAGGGCGCCCCAAGAGGGCGCCCTTTTTGCGTGGCGCAAAGCCCGCACCGTCGCGCGGGGGTCGGAACCGCCCCCTTCTATCAGTGGGGCGTTGTCAGATGCGCGCGCAGCGCCTCCATGCCCAGCACATAGCCCCGCGGGCCCTGACCACAGATCTGGGTGAGGGCGACCTTTTCGATATAGGAGAGATGGCGGAAGGGTTCGCGGGCGTGAATGTCGCTGATATGCACCTCGACCACCGGCAGCGCGACCGAGGCCAGCGCATCCATGATCGCGATCGAGGTATGGGTATAGGCGCCCGCGTTGATGACGATCCCGTCCTGCACGGCGCGCGCGGCATGGATGGCGTCGATCAGCACACCTTCATGGTTCGATTGCAGGCAATCGACCTGCCAGCCCCACGCCGCACCGGTGTCCCGGCACATCGCCTCGATATCGGCGAGCGTCGTGGTGCCATAGACCTCGGGCTGGCGGGTGCCCAGAAGGTTCAGGTTGGGGCCGTTCAGGATCAGAACCGAGGTCATTTCAAGCGCTTTGCCCGTCTTCGTAGGATCGGGTCACCATAAGTCGTGTTTCATGAAACGCAAATGTCGTTGCGGCTTCAGGACATGCGCGGGTCGTCCAGCGCGTCGGCAAAGCGGCGGGGCAGGAGGGCGGCCTGAAACCAGGTGAGGTAGGTGTAGATCGAAAACACCGGCAATCCCGTGGCCCGGCGCATATCGGGGGCATAGGGAACCATGTTGGTGCATTCCAGAACGATCGCGCCGACGTCGGGATGATCGGCGACAAGGCCGTGCGCCGCCGCCACGAGATCGGCGCGGGCGGCCGCGATGTCCAGCGTATCGGCATTGCCCAGGATGTCGCGGGCGAAACCGCTGCCTTCGACGCCGCGGATCGGTGTTCCGGGCGGTATCCGCGCGGCGTCGAGATGGGACTGCGTCAGCGACGCGGCCGAGATCGTGATGATGCCGACGCGCCGCCCCGGGGGCAGCATCCGCGCCACCATCGGCACCTGCATCAACGACGAGGTCGCGACCGGCACGCCCAAAGCATCGGCCAGCTGGTCCTGAAGGGGCACCAGAAAACCGCAGGTGGTCGCAATGCCGTCGCAGCCCGCCTGCACCAGCGCGCGGCCTTCGCGGATGAAGTCCTGCGCCAGCACCAGCGGGTCGCCCAGAACGGCGGCCTCGGGGCTGGCGGCGGGCACCAGCCGATACTGAACGGGGAAAGGCCAGGTCAGCGCATTGCCCACATCGCCGGGGATGCGGGGAAAGCGGCTGTCGAGCACGAGGATCCCCAACGTCGCGCCGTGGATCGCCTTGCCGCCCGTCAGCATCTGCGCGCCGGTCAACAGGTCGTCGCGGCGCGGGCCGCCTGATCGTATTGCCCCGACATCAGCCGCAAAAGCGCCGAAAGCTGACCGATCTGGCGCGGTTCGAACCCCATCTGGGTGACGGTGCGCAGCAGCAGGGATTCGCGGATCTCGCGGTAGCGGGTGCAGACCGCAATGCCTTTCGCGGTCGCCTCGACGGTCTTTTCCTTGCCGCGCCGGCCCTCCTTGACGAGGCCCGACTTGACCAGTTTCTTCACCGCGTAATTCACCACATGCGTGTCCTCGATATTCAGCACGAGGCAGATATCGGCCAGCTTCTTGGGCTTCTGGCGGTGGTGGACCGAATGCAGGACCAGAACGTCGAGCGCGGACAATTCCGGATGGCCCGCCGCCGCCATGCACCGCATGATCCAGCGGTGGAAGGCATTGTTGGCCAGCGTCAGGCCGAATTCGAACTCGGAAATCTCGGGGAAGGATCCGTCAGCCAGATGAGCCGAGGATACGATGGGGCCAAGATCGATGGTCATGCGGGGAAGTACCCTCAGAAGCAATTTATCAACATTTTGTTGACGTAGTGTAGGTCTGTGTCACAGTTGACGCAAGGGAATCATGCGCCGGGGGGCAAAACCTTGTGTCATCGCGATCCGACGACCGGTTCGAAGGGCAGGCCATGACGGAACACGTCGTGATCGTGGGCGCAGGGATCGTCGGGGTTTCGGCGGGCCTGTGGCTGCGCCGGTTCAGCGATGCGCAGGTGACGCTGATCGACCGGCTGGACCCGGGCGAGGGGACCTCGCACGGCAATGCCGGGGTGCTGGCGGCCTGCGCGGTGGTGCCGGTGACGGGGCCCGGGCTGGTGGCGAAGGCCCCGAAGATGCTGCTGGACCCGGAGTATCCGCTGTTCCTGCGCTGGGGCTATCTGCCGAAACTGCTGCCCTGGCTGCTGAAGTACCTCGGCCATGCCAACGAGGCAGAGACCCGGCGCATTGCCAAAGGGCTCGCCCCCATCGTCGCCGACAGCGTGGACCAGCACAAGGCGCTGGTCGCGGGCACCGGGCTGGAGGCCTGGGTCAACGAAAGTGATTATTCCTACGCCTATGCCAGCCGCGCCGATTTCGAGGCCGAACGCTTCAGCTGGTCGCTGCGCCGGGATGCGGGGTTCGAACCCGTGTTCCGCGAAGGGGCCGAGGTGCAAGCCTTCGAGCCGGCCCTGGGCCCCGGGGTCGGGTTTCTGGCCACCTTGCGCGATCACGGATATATCGCCGATCCGGGCGGTTACGTGAAGGCAATCGCGCAAGCCTTTGAAAAAGCGGGCGGCAGGATCCTGCGGGCCGAGATCCGCGATGTCGATCTGTCGGGGGGGCAGGTCCGCGCCGTGCTGACCGATCAGGGGCCGATCGCGTGCGACCGCATGATCCTTGCGACCGGCGTCTGGTCGAAACCGCTGATGGCCAAGCTGGGGGTCAATGTCGCGCTGGAAAGCGAGCGCGGCTATCACATCGTCTTCGAAGAAGCCACCGGAGGGCCTTCGCACCCGATCATGGTGCAGGCGGGCAAGTTCGCCGCGACCCCGATGACCCAGGGCCTGCGCTGCGGCGGCGTGCTGGAATTCGGCGGGCTGGAGGCAGGACCGAGAAGGGCGCCGCTGGACCTGCTGCGGCGCAAGGCGAAGGCGGCCTTTCCGGGGCTGCGCTGCAAGGGCGAGATCGAATGGATGGGCCACAGACCCGCCACATCGGACAGCCTGCCGGTGATCGGGCAGGTGGGCACCACGGGCGTCTTTGCCGCCTTCGGGCACCATCACATCGGATTGACCGGGGGGCCAAAGACGGGCCGCCTGGTTGCAAGCCTGGTGGCCAATCGGCCGCCCAATACCGACCCTTCGGCCTATGCGCCGAAAAGGTTCCAATAAAAACAGACCATTACAAACCGACACGGAGGATCCAATGTCGAAACTGACCAAACTGATCGCCACAACGGCCATGACTGTCACCATCGCGATGCCCGCGGTGGCTGCCGAGACATGGGACATGCCGATGGCCTATGCCGCGACCAATTACCATTCGGTCACGGCGGATGAATTCGCCAAATGCGTGGGCACCGGCACCAGCGGCGCGATCGAGATCAAGACCCATGCCTCGGGGTCGCTCTTCGCGGGCGCGGACATCAAGCGTGCAGTCCAGACCGGCCAGGTCCAGATCGGCGAACGTCTGCTGTCCGGGCACGCCAACGAGAATGCGCTGTTCGGCTGGGATTCGGTTCCGTTCCTGGTGTCGTCCTTCGACGAGCACGACAAGCTCTACCAGGCGGCAAAGCCCTATCTGGACGACATCCTCGCCGAGCAGAACATGACCATCCTCTATTCGGTGCCGTGGCCGCCGCAGGGGCTCTACTTCAAGAAGGAAGTGAACTCGGTCGCCGACATGTCGGGGGTCAAGTTCCGGTCCTACAACAACGCGACCGCACGTCTGGCCGAACTGACCGGAATGCTGCCCGTCACGATCGAGGCGGCCGAAATCAGCCAGGCCTTCGCGACGGGCGTGGCAGATTCGATGATCTCGTCGGGTGCCACCGGCTATGACCGCAAGGTCTGGGAAAGCCTGACGCACTTCTACGAAGTCGATGCCTGGCTGCCGCGCAACTACGTGCTGGTCAACAACGACGCCTGGGCGGCGACCTCGGAAGCCAACCAGAACGTCATCAAGGCCTGTGCAGCCATGGCGGAATATGCGGGCACCTGGCGCGCGAAGGAATACACCGGCTTCACCATGGCGGGCCTTGCCGCAGGTGGCATGTCGGTCGGCCGCGCGGGCGACCAACTGATGAGCGAATTGAAGGAAATCGGCGCCACCATGACATCCGAATGGCTGTCCGAAGCCGGCGACGCGGGCAAGGCCATCGTCGACGCCTTCAACGCCAACTAAAACCTGCGTTCCCGGCCCCCAAGGCGGGGGCCGGGGCGTTCCATCGGCGGCATCAGCCAAGGAGTGGCGACATGGGCGCGACGCTGCGCGGTCTGAGGACCGCTCTGGATTTCCTGTATCTGGCGGCAGGGGTGCTTGCCGCGCTCTGCCTGATCGCCATTCTGGGGCTTATCGTCCTTCAGATGGTGGGGCGATGGGCCGGAATGGTCTTTCCCGGCGCGCCCGCCTATGCGGGCTATGCCATGGCCGCAGCCAGTTTTCTGGCCTTCGCCAACGCGCTGAACCGGGGTGCGCATATCCGGGTGTCGATCCTGCTGAATGCCGTCGCGCCAAGGATGCGCCGGGCGCTGGAGGTCTGGTGCTTCGGGATCGCGGCGGCGGTGGCGTGGTATTTCACGTATTACGCCTGGTGGTTCGCCTACTGGTCGTGGAAATTCAACGAGATCAGCCAGTCGCAGGACAAGACGCCGATGTGGATGCCGCAATCGGTGATGGTTGTCGGCGCCGCGATCTTGGCCATCGCGCTGACCGATCACCTTTTGCATGTCATCTTCAAGGGCGACCACCGCATCCAGCGCGACCTGGTTGACCAGAGCTTCGGGGAATAGCGCCATGACGGAAATCTATGCGGTCACGCTGTTCCTCTTCGTGCTGTTCCTGCTGCTGGGCACCGGGGTCTGGGTGGGCCTGGCGCTGATGGGCGTGGCCTGGGTGGGGATGGAGCTTTTCACCTCGCGGCCCGTGGGCGACACGATGGTCACGACGATCTGGGCCTCGTCCTCAAGCTGGACGTTGACGGCACTGCCCCTGTTCATCTGGATGGGAGAAATCCTATACCGAACAAGGCTTTCCGAGGACATGTTCAAAGGACTTTCACCCTGGCTGGGCCGTCTGCCGGGGGGGCTGGTTCACACCAACATCGTGGGCTGCACGGTCTTCGCTGCCGTGTCGGGATCATCCGCCGCGACGCTGACGACGGTGGGCAAGATGTCGATCCCGGAACTGCGGGCGCGCAATTATCCCGAACGGCTGGTCATCGGCACGCTGGCGGGGGCGGCGACGCTGGGGCTGATGATCCCGCCGTCGCTGGCGCTGATCGTCTATGGCGTGACGGTGAATGAATCGATCACCCAGCTGTTCTTCGCGGGCGTCTTTCCGGGCCTCGTGCTGGCGCTGATGTTCATGGCCTATGTGGCCATCCATTCGAAACTGTCGAAGGACTGGAACCCCAAACCCGATCCGGGGATGAGCCTGGCCGAAAAGCTGCGCAACTCGCGCTTTCTGCTGCCGGTCTTCTGCCTGATCTTCATGGTGATCGGATCGATGTACACGGGCCTTGCCACCGCGACCGAGGCGGCAGCCGTAGGCGTGATCGGCGGGCTGATCCTGGCAGCCAGCCAGGGATCGCTGACCTGGGCCACCTTCACCGAAAGCCTGATGGGCGCCACCCGCACCAGCGCCATGATCGCGCTGATCCTTGCAGGTGCCGCGTTTCTGAAGCTGGCGATGGGCTTCACCGGGCTGCCGCGCGCGCTGGCCGACATGATTGCCGATCTCGAACTGACGCGGTTCCAGCTGCTGATGGCGCTTCTGGTCTTCTACATCATCCTGGGCATGTTCCTCGACGGGATCTCGTCGGTGGTGCTGACAATGGCGGTGGTGGAACCCATGGTGCGCGATGCGGGGATCGACCTGATCTGGTTCGGCATCTTCGTGGTCGTCGTCGTCGAGATGGCGCAGATTACGCCGCCCATCGGGTTCAACCTGTTCGTGCTGCAAGGCATGACGAACCACGAGATGGGCTATATCACGCGCGCCGCGCTGCCGATGTTCCTGATCATGGTTCTGATGTGCTTCGTGCTGATCGCCTTCCCCGAGATCGCGCTGTGGCTACCCGAAACCATGCGACAGGGCGGGTGACGTCGCTGCTGCATATCCTGGCGCGACACGGGAGATTGTGCCTTGTCGCGGGGCTTCTGGCGGGGCTGGCCCTGCCGGGAGTGGCGGCAGCCCTGCGGCCTTTTCTGCCTGGGCTGGTGGCGCTGCTTTTGTTCCTGACGGCCTTCCGTGTCGGGCCGAAGGCGGCGCTGGGTGGTCTGGCTGCGGGCAAACGCACGCTGGGGCTGGTTCTTGTGCTGCAACTGGCGCTGCCGCTGGCCGCCCTGGCTGTCCTGCTGCCGCTGGGCTGGGCGGCCGCGCCCTTTGCGCTGGCGGCGGTCCTGATGCTGGCGGCGCCTTCGGTCACCGGGGCGCCGAACTTCGCCATCATGACGGGGCAGGACCCCGCGCCTGCGATGCGGCTGATGGTTCTGGGCACGGCGCTGTTTCCCCTGACGGTGCTGCCGGTTTTCTGGGCCCTGCCGCAACTGGGCGGGGCCGAGGGGTTGGGTGCCGCGCTGCGGCTGGTCACCGTGATCCTGGGCGCGGTCGGGGCGGGGCTGGTGTTGCGGCACCTTCTGGACGCGCGGGTGACGCCGGACAGGCTGCGCGCGCTCGACGGGCTGACCGCGCTGGCGCTTGCGGTGATCGTGGTCGGGCTGATGTCGGCGATCGGGCCCTTGCTGCGCGCCGATCCCATTGTTCTTCTGGGCTGGGCAGCGGCGGTCTTTGTTCTGAATGTCGCCCTGCAAGTCATTGCTTTCATTATTTACCGCGATCAGGGCAGGGCGGCCGTATCGATCGTGGCAGGCAACCGCAACATCGCCTTGTTCCTCATTGCCTTGCCCGACCGCGTGGTCGAACCCCTGCTGATCTTCATCGGCTGCTACCAGATCCCGATGTACCTGACCCCCTTGCTGATGAGGCGCCTTCATGCGCGCGGCTGACGTCCCGATCATCCGCAATGTCGGGCTGGACGGGATGCTCGTCAGCTTCGGCGACCGGCTGAGCGAGCCGGCGAACCGCGCCGCGCTGGCTTTGCGCGCGGCACTCGACCGCGAAAGCTGGCCGGGGGTCGAAGAGACCTCGACCTCTCTTGTCTCGGCCTTCCTGCGCTTTGATCCGTTGCGCCTGTCGCACGATGACCTGCGACAGCGTCTCTGGGAGCTGCTCAAGGGGCGCGACTGGATGCAGGCCGATCTTCCCGCGGGGCGGCGGCTCTTCCGGGTTCCCACCGTTTATGGCACGGAGCTTGCCCCGCAGCTGGACGAGGCCGCCCAAAGGGCGGGCATCACCGCAGAGAGGGCTGTGGCGGAGCTGTCGGGGTCCCGGGTGCGGGTGCAGACGATCGGCTTTGCGCCGGGCCAGCCCTATCTCGGGGCCTTGCCGCCGCATTGGGACATCCCCCGCCAGCAGGGCCTGACGCCGCGCGTCCCGGAAGGCGCGCTGGTCGTGGCGATCCGGCAATTCGTGGTGTTTTCCGTCTCGACACCGACAGGCTGGCGGCATGTCGGCCAGACGGCAGCGCGCCTGTTCCGGCCGGAAGCGGAAGATCCCTTCCTGCTACGCCCGGGGGATGAAGTTGAATTTCCCGCCATAACCCGCCAGGAATACGATAATATCCTGCGCGCCGGATCGGACGGGATCCGGATGGAGGCCCTGAATTGACCCGCGCGCTGATCTGCCATCAGGCCGGACCCGGTGTGACCGTTCAGGACATGGGGCGGACCGGGCTTCTGGCACAGGGCCTGTCCCGGGGCGGTGCCGCAGACCGGCGGGCGCTGTCCGAAGGGGCCGCGCTGCTGGGGCAGTCCGACCGGCTGGCGGCGCTGGAAATGGCCGGTATGGGCGGGGTTTTCGAGGCGACCGAGGACATCGCGGTGGCCCTCACGGGCGCCCCGATGCGTGCCGAGATCGACGGCGCGGCCATCCTCTGGAACGCCGCCCTTCTGCTGCCGAAAGGCGCGAAGCTGAAGATCGGCGCCGCAACTGCCGGCACCTATGGCTATCTGAGCGTTGCAGGTGGCATCGACACAACAGCGATTCTGGGCGCGCGGTCGGTCCATCTGACCGCCGGACTGGGGGCCGCGCTGGGGCAGGGGGCACGCCTGCCCGTCGGTCCTGCAAAGACCCAGCGCAGCGGCGTCAGGCTGCCGGTCGCGCCTCGCTTTGGCGGCGGCGAGATCCGCGTGCTGCGCAGCCTGCAGACCGATTTCTTTCCCACCGAGACGCTGGAGCGCTTTGAAAGCACAGTCTTTTCCCGTGATCAGCGTGGGAACCGCATGGGCGTGCGCATGAATGCCGACGGCGCCGGGTTCCATGTCGAGGGTGGATTGAACGTGATCTCGGAGGTCATCGTGCCGGGCGACATCCAGGTGACGGGCGACGGCGCGCCTTATGTGCTGCTGGCGGAGTGTCAGACGACGGGCGGCTATCCGCGGATCGGCACCGTGATCCCTTCGGATCTGCCGCGCGTGGCGCAGGCGGGACCAGGCGCGAAGCTGCGGTTCCGCTTCGTCGGACTGGACGAGGCGCTGGCGCTTCATCAGCGCGACCTTGCGGATGTCGCGGCCTTGAAATCCCGGGTGGAACCGCTTGTCCGCGACCCGGCAAGCATCAACAATCTCTTGGAATATCAATTGATAAGCGGCGTTACATCAGGCGCCGAACTGCAGGAGGCATGAACATATGGCACAGAGTGTCGATCTGAACGCGGATATGGGTGAAAGCTTCGGCCCCTGGGTCATGGGCAACGACGCCGCTTTGCTGGATGTCATCACCTCGGCCAATATCGCCTGCGGTCTGCATGCGGGCGACTGGGACGTGATGGCCGCCACGATGAAGCTGGCCCATCAGAAAGGCGTCGGCATCGGCGCGCATCCGGGATTCGCCGATCTGCAAGGGTTCGGGCGGCGGCGGATTTCCATTCCATATCAGAGTCTTGCGAACCTTGTTTCATACCAGATCGGCGCCGCCCAAGCCATGGCGCGCAGCCAGGGCGCACAGGTCCGGCATCTGAAGCTGCACGGCGCCATGGCCAACATGGCCAGCGAGGATCAGGCGATGGCGCGCGCGTGCTATGAGGCCGCACTCAAGGTGCAGCCGGACATCATCGTCATGGTGCTGGCCGGAACCGCACAGGAGCGAGCGGTGCGCGAGCTCGGCTGCGCATGGGCCGGCGAAATCTTTGCCGACCGGGCCTATAATGATGATGCAACTTTGGTGGACCGGTCGAAACCCGGCGCCGTGATCCATGACGCAGCACTTGCGGGACCGCGCATCGTGAAGATGGTCAAGGCCGGCGCAATCATCGCCGAGAGCGGCAAGATGATCGAGACGAACATCGACACGATCTGTCTGCACGGGGACACGCGTGAGGCCGTCGAGATTGCGAAATCGGTGCGGACCTGTCTGGCGGCGGAAGGGATCGTTCTGAAGCAGTTCAGCGGAAGACACTGATCTGCCTAGGTATATCTGCGCAGGTAGTCATTCCGGGGTCGATCTAATATTTACATAATATATATTATACGACTTTTGAATATGGTCGTGTTCACCCAAGGGTGACTTCCCCCCGGCACGGATTTCGCGCAAGACTCACCCGTCTGAACCCGAGTTCGCCCATGACCCCGACGCGCCGTCTTGTCCTGTTCTTTCTGGCCGCAACCCTGGCCGCGCCCGCGCAGGCGTCGGACGGTATCCTGACGGCGGCCGAAGCGCACCGCGCTGCACAGGCCGGAGAAATCCTGCTGGTCGACATCCGCCGCCCGGACGAATGGCGGCGCACCGGAATTGCCGAAGGTGCCCTGCCCCTCGACATGCGGCGGCCCGATTTCGTGGCCCAGCTCGATCAGGCCGTCGGCGGTGACAGGTCGCGGCCAGTCGCGCTGATCTGCGCGGCGGGCGTGCGCACGGCGCGGGTGGCGACCGCGCTCCGGCGGATGGGCTTTTCCGACCTGCACGACGTGTCCGAAGGCATGACCGGATCGCGCGCGGGGC
The DNA here is from genome assembly GCA_964573835.1 of uncultured Aestuariivita sp. Taxonomy (GTDB): domain Bacteria; phylum Pseudomonadota; class Alphaproteobacteria; order Rhodobacterales; family Rhodobacteraceae; genus JAGYKE01. The sequence continues at coordinate 12,848 of CAZNMV010000055.1, forward strand.
CCGGTTGGCTGCGCGCGGGCTTGCCGGTGATGCCCGCGAATTAATCCTTCGTCAGCGCCTCGAACGCCTCGTTCTGGGTGAGAAAGACCTTGCCGCTCAGC
>CAZNMV010000056.1:0-12842 GCA_964573835.1 uncultured Aestuariivita sp.
CTGTGCGGCTGATCGTGCCGGGCTGGTATGGCATGGCATCCGTCAAGTGGCTGACCCGGGTCGAAGCGCTCGGGTCCCCCTATCAGGGCTTCCAGCAGGTGCGCACCTACCGCTACCGCGACCATGCCGACGACCCGGGGACCCCGGTGACGGACATGCGGGTCAAATCGCTCATGGTGCCGCCCGGCGTGCCGGACTGGGGATCACGCCTGCGCTTCCTGCGGGCGGGCAAGGTGACGGTGCGGGGCCGCGCCTGGTCCGGTGCGGGCCGCGCGATCACCCGGGTGGAATTCGGCGTGGGCGACACATGGCAAGACGCGCGCCTGACGCCGCCGCACGGACGCCATGCCTGGACCGGATGGGAGGCGGACTGGGACGCGCCCCCCGGCGAACACGTCCTGCGCTGCCGCGCAACCGACGCGGCAGGCCATGTCCAGCCGCTGACCGCGCCCTGGGATGTGGCGGGCTTCGGCAACAACATGGTCCACGAGGTCGGCGTCTTCGTCAGCTGAGGCCCGCATCGCCGAAGCGGTAGGTCCAGTGCTGTTCCACGAGGTTCTGCCCGAAGGACTGCACCGGCTGCGAAGAGGCCAGCACCCAGCCCTCCGACTGGTACAGCGCGCAGGCCGCGCGGTGGCTTTCATGGGTCCAGAGCGTCATGCCCGCGTATCCGGCACCGCGCGCGAACTCCATGCAGGTGCGCAACATCCGCCGCCCCAACCCCTGCCCCCGCGCCTGCGGTTCCAGCAGGAACAGCCGCAGCTTCGCGGTGGTCTCGGTCTGGCGCACGCAGAAAATGCTGCCAAGCGGCCCGTCGGGGCCTTCCGCGATCCAGCCCTGTTCGCAGGCGGGATCATGCCAGCCCGCGAATTCGATCAGGATCGTGCGGACCAGCACCCCGAACGTGTCGTCGAACCCTTCGTCCTGCGCGTAAAGTGCTGCATGACGGCTGGCCAGCCAGTCGATGTCGCGGCGGTCGAAAGGGCGCAGGCGGATCCGGTCCATGGGGCCGAGAAGACCGCGCCGTCGCTTGATTTTCAAGACCCGCCGCGATAGCACGACACGTCTGGCAGGCGGAGGTTCCCGGCATGGGCATCAACAGCGAACGCGACATCGAGGCGAACCTGCAGATCGGTCCGACCGACCGCGGGATGGTGCGGCTTTTCATCGAGGCGAAGGGCGTCGAGATCCCGATGGATTTCGACCCCGAGGAAGCCGAGGAAATCGCCGAGGAAATCCGCGCCGCCGCCCGCGCCGCGCGCCACGTCAGACGCTGAAGGCCGGGTCGCGCAGGCTGTGCAGCCGCCGCGCGGCCTGGGTGGCGAATTTCTGCACCAGCGCCTTGCGCCGGGCCGGGGCCACCGGCTGGTCAGGCGCCATGCGCAGGATCTCCGCGTCATAGGCATCGGCGATGATCAGCCCGGTGCCGTCGGGCAGAAGATCGGTGGGAAAGGCCATGTCCACCGCCCAGAAATAGCGGTCACACCAGTCGAGATAACCCCGCCACTTCCCGTCGCCGCGGAAATCGGCGGCCGAGGACTTGCATTCGATGACCCAGAGCTCGCCCTTCGGCCCAAGCCCCATGACATCGACGCGCAGGCCGGGCGCAGGCACGAATTCTTCGACCGAAACAAAGCCCAGCGCGGCCAGATGGCGCGCCACGCCGCGGGCAAGTCTCTGTCCTGGGGCAAGATCAAGCATCACGGGAAAGACCGTGAACAAGTCGTGAACAAAAATCAAGCCCCCGGGCGCGCGACGCCCCTTGCCGGGATGCCGCGCAGGGCTTACCTGTGGTGCGTGGCGGGGTCTGCCCTTCGCGTGACTGGTTGCATTCCGGTGGCCTTAATCATTTCCGAGGGGGCTGGCTCTGATCGGGTCCTGGCCTGATTACCTGGCGCCCACCTGTATATGCAGGTCCTCGGGAATCATAACCGCACGGTCGCGGTGGTCCCGCCACACCTTACCGGCCGATGCGCGCGCCCCGCCCGGCCGCGACGCGCACGGGCACCCGAACGCCGCTGCCGCCGCCGCCACTCTCGGGGCGCTCGGCCATGTTCATCACCGCATAGCCGAACTGCACCGCCGCAAAGAGCGCGCCGTTGAAAAACCACAGGATGAAAACCGCCAGAAGTGCTGCCTTGTCCTGCGAGATCAGGCCCCAGAGCCCGGCCACGTCGAACCACAGAAGCATCGCCACGAAAAGCCCGCCGATACCGAAGCCGATCAGGCTGTGGCGGATGTAGAGACGGATGAGTTTGGGCATGGCACGGTCCTCGCTGACGCAAAGCCTAGCGTGGTGCAGCGCCTTGTCCATCCCCTCGACCGGCCACCGGCGGAGCCCCGCCTCAGAACGCCTCGGGCCGCGCCTCGCGCGCCATGTGATCGAGCACGCCATTGACGAATTTCGGCTCGCGCCCGTCGGGGAAGAACGCCTGCGCGATCTCGACGAATTCGGTGATGATCACCTTGGGCGGGGCTTCGCCTTCGATCAGCTCGGCCCCTGCCGCGCGGAACAGCGCCCGCAGCGTCGGATCGATCCGCGCGATGGGCCATTTTGCCACCAGCGCGCGGTCGGTCATCTGGTCAAGGCGGGCCTGGTGGTTGACCGCGTCGGCGACCAGCTTCTCGAAAAGCTCCGGATCGCCCTCCAGCATCTCCTCGCCCTCATAGACCGCGCCGAAGCGGTGATCGAGGAATTCGCGCACGACCCGCGTGCTGTCCTGCCCCGCGGCCTCCATCTGGAACAGCGCCTGCACGGCATAAAGCCGTGCCGCGCTGCGCATCTTGCGCCGCTGGTTGCCCGATATCGTTCCGTCCTGCGTGCTCATGCCTGCGAGGACCCCTCGCCGCCGTCGGCCACCTGGAAGGACCCCGCGGGCCGGAACCCGATGCCCTTCGTGCGGTCGCCCCATTTGCGGGTCAGCGCGATCAGGTGCAGCGCCGCCGCCGCCGCGCCGCCGCCCTTGTTCTGGCCTTCCGGGTCGGCGCGGACGACAGCCTGATCGCGGTTCTCGACCGTCAGGATGCCGTTGCCGATGCACAGCCCCTGCAGCCCCATCAGCGAAATCGCGCGCGAACTGTCGTTGCAGACCGTGTCGTAATGCGTCGTCTCGCCCCGGATGACGCAGCCCAGCGCCACATAACCGTCGAAATTCGACTTCCGGTCCGAAATCGCGATGGCCGTCGGCACCTCGAGCGCACCGGGCACCTCGATCAGGTCCCAGGTGGCGCCTGCCGCCTCGATCTCGGCCTTCGCGCCCGCGATCAGCATGTCGGCGATGTCCTTGTAGTAGGGCGCGACGACGATGAGGAGTTTCGCGAGCTTGTCGAAATCCGGGCGCGGCAGGATGTAATGTGTCTCGGTCCCGGCCATGGCTCACTCCGTTCCGATGGGCCGGGTGCCGACGATGCTCAGCCCATAGGCATCGAGCGCGACGACATTCGGCTTGGGGCTGTCGGTCAACAGGATCAGGTCCGAGAGGCCCAGCGAGGACAGGATCTGCGCGCCCACCCCGTATTGTCGCAGCGTCTTTGGGTGCTGTTCCTCGCCCGTCGACAGCTTCATCCGCGTGTCGCGCAAGAGCACGACCACCCCGCGCCCCTCGTCCGCGACGATCTTCATGGCCCGCGCGAATTCCCCGGCCCGCCCAGCGGGCCCCAGCCCGACGACATCGAGCATCGGATCCATCGCATGCATCCGCACCAGCACCGGATCGGACCCCGACAGATCCCCCTTGATCAGCGCGATATGCTCGGCCCCGTGGATCTGGTCGGCATAGATGCGCAGCGTCCAGTCGCCGCCATGTTCCGAGGTGACGCGTTCTTCGGACACGACGCTGACCAGGTTGTCGTGGCGGCGGCGATGGGCGATCAGGTCGCTGATCGTGCCCACCTTCAGCCCGTGCTTCTGCGCGAAGGCGATCAGATCGGGCAGGCGCGACATGCTGCCGTCTTCGTTCATGATCTCGCAGATCACGCCCGACGCGTTCAGCCCGGCCAGCCGCGCGATATCCACCGCCGCCTCGGTATGGCCCGCGCGCACCAGCACGCCACCGTCGCGGGCGCGCAGCGGAAAGACATGGCCCGGCGTCGCGATGTCGGCCGCCGTCTTGCCCGCGTCGATCGCCACCGCGATGGTGCGCGCGCGGTCATGGGCGGAAATGCCGGTGCTCACGCCTTCGCGCGCCTCGATCGACACGGTGAAGGCGGTCTCGTGGCGCGAGGAGTTGTTGGTGGACATCAGCGGCAGGCCCAGCGCATCGACGCGCGCCGAGGTCATGGCCAGACAGATCAGCCCGCGCCCATGCATCGCCATGAAGTTGATCGCTTCGGGCGTCGCCATCTGCGCGGGGATGATCAGATCGCCCTCGTTCTCGCGGTCCTCGTGGTCGACAAGGATGAACATGCGCCCGTTTCGCGCATCCTCGAGGATGTCCTCGGTCGGCGAAATCGCGTCCTTCCAGTCGATCTCGACCGGTCCCGGCGTCTCGAAACTCATGGGCGTCGTCCCTTTCCGGCTGACGGGGCGCAGATAACTCAGCCCGACGCGCTTGACCAGTGCGACGTGGCGCGCAGGCGGGTCTTGGTCGGGTTTCAAACGTCACAGGAACCGCGCCGCACCGATGGCGCGGCCACGCTCAGGTCGCGCCCGCCTCGGCAAGGCGCGCGACATAGCGCGCAAGCGTATCGATCTCGAGATTGACGCGGTCGCCCACCTGCACGCCGCCCCAGGTCGTCACCAACTTGGTGTGCGGGATGAAATTGATGCCGAACTCGGCCCCCTCGACCTCGTTCACGGTGAGCGAGGTGCCGTTCAGCGCGACCGAGCCTTTCGGCGCGATGAACCGGGCAAGGCCGGCAGGGGCGCGCAGGCGCACGCGGGTGCTGTCGCCTTCGTCGGTGACCGCAACCACCTCGGCCACGCCATCGACATGGCCCGACACGATGTGCCCGCCCAGCTCGTCCCCCACCCGCAGCGCGCGTTCGAGGTTCACCCGGTGGCCGATTGCCCAGGTCTCGAGGTTGGTCTTCGACACCGTCTCGGCGCTGATCTGCACCTCGTACCAGTCGGGCCCCAGCGACACGACCGTGAGGCAGACCCCGTCCGAGGCGATCGAGGCACCCAGATCGATCCTAGACGTGTCGTAGCCGGTCGCGATCCGCGCGCGCAGATCGCCCGCCTTCGATAGCGCTGTGATGGTGCCGATATCGGTGATGATCCCGGTGAACATGGCCCTGCCCTTCGGTTGCACCGTCTGACCTAGCGGCCCGGCCCGGCCCGTGCAAGGCCCAAGCCTTGAAGGATCCTGCCCACGCCGCCATAGTTCCGCCCAAGTCGCTGAGTAGGGTCTGGCGGAATGCCCATAAGGCACATTGGCACGAGCATGTCCGCAAGACAGAAATCACAGCGCGTATTCCTGTTCCTGCAAGGCCCGCACGGACCCTTCTTCCACAAGCTGGGGGTCATGCTGCGCCGGGCGGGGGCGGATGTCTGGCGCGTGGGCTTCAACGCGGGCGACCGTGCCTTCTGGTTTCATCCGCGCAGCTACATTCCCTTCCGCGGCACGCGGGCCGACTGGCCTGACACCTTCACCGGGCTGCTCGACCAGAAGGGCGTCACGGACATCGTCCTTTACGGCGATGTGCGCCCTGTTCACGCCGAGGCGGTGCGCATCGCGAAGGCCCGCGGCATCGGCGTGCATGTGTTCGAAGAAGGCTACATGCGGCCTTACTGGGTGACCTATGAACGCGGTGGCACCAATGGCCATTCGCGCCTGATGGAGATGTCGATCGCCGACATGCAGGCGGCGTTGGCCCTGTCGGACATGGAGGCCCCCCTGCCCCCGGCCCATTGGGGCGACATGCGCCAGCACATCTTCTATGGCGCGCTCTATCACTGGTTCGTCATGTTCCGGAACGGCGATTACCGCAACTTCCGGCCCCACCGCGCGCTGCCGGTGACCAAGGAGTTCCAGCTTTATCTCCAGCGCCTGCTCCTGATGCCTCTGCACGCGCTCGACCGGCGCATCGCCACCTGGCGCATCCGGCATGGCGGCTTTCCCTATCACCTGGCGCTCCTGCAGCTGGAACATGACAGTTCGTTCCAGATGCATTCGCCCTTTTCGACCATGACAGAATTCCTCGAACAGCTGATCGAAGGGTTCGCCGAAGGCGCGCCGCGCCATCATCACCTGGTCGTCAAGGCCCATCCGCTGGAAGACGGCCGTGTCGCGGTGCGCCGCGCGCTGCGCAGGCTTGCCCGCCAGCACGGGATCGCCGACCGCGTCCACTATGTGCGCGGCGGCAAGCTCGCCCAGCTTTTGGGCGAGGCACGCAGCGCCGTGACCGTCAATTCCACCGCCGCCCAGCAGGTGCTGTGGCGCGGCATCCCCCTCAAGGTCTTCGGGCGCGCGGTCTACGACAAGCCCGAATTCGTCTCGACCCAGCCCCTGCGCAGCTTCTTCGCGGGGCCGACGCGCCCCGACAGCAAGGCCTATCGCGACTATCGCCGCTACCTGCTGGAAACCAGTCAGGTGCCGGGTGGTTTCTATTCCTCGCGCGGGCGGCGCCAGCTTCTGCGCCATGTCGTCGACATGATGCTGTCCCCCGAAGATCCCTATGATGCGCTGGCCTCGGGCAGCGCGGCTCCAAGGCAACAGTTGCGTCTGGTGAACTGACCGACACAAGGTCTAGCGCTGGATTTTTCAGCCAGATTCCGGTAAGTTAAAAAAAAAACTTGAGGCAGATATATAGGTCGAGGAGACCGAGCAGTGATAACCAAGCCCATGCGATGGACGAGGTCCGTCATTCTTATTGCGGCGATAACGGCCGTTGCATCATGTGCGCTGATCCCCAATGCGGGCCCGAACAAACGCCAGATCTATGCCGGTTCGGTGCAGCGGCAGGGCGACGCCTTCGTCGTCACGGTGAACGATCGCGTCACGCGCGCGACCGCCGTGACCACCGCGCTCGGATTTTCAGAGACGTTCAAATCCGCAGCCGCGCTCACCCCGGACGTGATCCGCCCAGGCGATACGCTGGGCCTGACGATCTGGGAAAACGTCGATGACGGGCTTCTTGCCTCGGAAGGCGTCAATTCGACAACCATAGATGAGGTGCAGGTCGACAGCGCGGGCTTCATCTTCGTGCCCTATGCGGGCCGCCTGCGCGCCGCCGGGAACACGCCCGAACAGCTGCGCAACGTCATCACCCGCCAGCTCGAGGAACAGACGCCCGACCCGCAGGTCGAAGTGCGCCGCCTTGCCGGAGACGGCGCGACGGTCACGCTCATCGGTGCGGGCAGTCAGGGTGTCTTCCCGATCGAGCGGCCTTCGCGCACCCTGTCGGGGATGCTGGCGAATGCCGGCGGTATCGCCACCGAACCCGAGATCACGCGCATCACCGTTCTGCGCGGTGGTCAGACCGGGACGATCTGGTTCAACGATCTGTTCCGCGACCCGCGGCTCGACATCGCGCTGCGCGGCGGCGACCGCATCCTCGTCGAAGAGGACACGCGATCCTTCATGGCGCTGGGTGCCACGGCTGCGCAATCGCGCGTGCCCTTCGAAAGTCAGAACCTCTCGGCGCTCGAAGCCATCGCACAGGTGGGCGGGCTGATCACGACGCTGGCCGATCCCACGGGTGTCTTCGTGCTGCGCAACGAACCGGCCGAGGTGGCCAACCAGGTTCTGGGCCGCACCGACCTGATCGGCGCGCAGCGCATGGTCTACGTGCTCAACCTGACCGAACCGAATGGCCTGTTCCATGCCCGCGATTTCGTCATCCGCGACGGCGACACGCTTTATGTCACCGAAGCGCCGCTGTCTCAGTGGAACAAGACGGTCTCGTCGCTCATCGGTGGCCTGACCCCGCTGACGACCATCGACACGCTGTTGTCGGAATAGGAATGACGCCACCGACCGGACAAGCCGCCGCCGGGACGCACAGGTCCCGGCGGCTTTTTGTGTATAACGGGGGTTTCCTGCGCGACCGGCGTCTGCGCCGCATCCTGACCCTTGCGGGCCATGACCTGCGGCTGGGCCTGCCCCGCCCCGGCGACAGCGTCGCGATCTGGGGCGACAGCCCGACCGCGCATCGCGGGCGCGCCGTCGCCGCCCGGCGCGGTGCGGCGCTCGTCCGGGTCGAGGATGCCTTCCTGCGCTCGCTCCATCCCGGGCGGGCGGGCGAGGCACCTTTGGGCCTTCTGATCGACCGGACGGGTCTGCATTTCGACGCAGGCACGCCGTCGGACCTCGAGACCCTGCTGATGCGCCACCCGCTTGACGATACCGCCCTTCTCGACCGCGCGCGGGGCGTGATCGCGCGGCTGGCCGAGGCGCATCTGACGAAATACAGCGCCGTCGACCCTGCCCTGCCGGTGCCCGACCCCGGCTATGTTCTGGTCATCGACCAGACGCGCGGCGACGCATCGGTCCGCGCCAGCGGCGGCGACCGGGCGCGGTTTCTCGAAATGCTCACCTTCGCGCAGGAGGAACATCCCGGCGCGCGCATCCTCATCAAGACCCATCCCGAGACGGCGGGCGGCTTCCGCCCCGGCCATTTCGGCCCCGAAGACGCAGGCGGGCGTATCGCGCTTGTGTCGGAACCCGTCAGCCCCTGGGCGCTGCTCGAAGGGGCGGTCGGGGTCTATACGCTGTCCTCGCAACTGGGGTTCGAGGCGATCCTTGCAGGCCACCGACCCCGGGTCTTCGGGCGGCCCTTCTACGCAGGCTGGGGCCTGACCGCGGACGAAGACCCCGTCGCCCGCCGCACCCGCCGCCTGACGCGGGCGCAGCTGGTGGCAGCCGCCATGATCCTCCACCCCACCTGGTACGACCCCTTCAGCGACAGCCTCTGCGAGGTCGAGCGCGTCATCGACATCCTCGACGCGCAGGCCCGCGCGTGGCGCGAGGATCGCCACGGCTGGGTCGCAAGCGGCATGCGGCTATGGAAACGCGCGCCCCTTGCGCGCTTCTTCGGAACCGTGCGCGCGCCGGTGTTCGAGGATGACCCGGCCCGCGCCCGCGCCACCGGGCGACCCCGCATGGTCTGGGCGGGCAAGGCGGAGCCAGAGGATGACGCCACCAAGGTCGAGGATGGGTTTCTCCGATCGCGCGGGCTGGGGGCAGAGCTGGTGCCGCCCTTGTCGCTGGTGACGGACGATTGCGGCATCTACTACGACCCGTCCCGCCCGTCACGGCTGGAAGACCTGATCGCCCGCCGCGCCACGCTGCGCCCCGATCAGGCGGCCCGCGCCCGCCGCCTGATCGCCATGCTGACGCAGGGCGGCGTGACGAAATACAACCTCGGCGGCACCCTGCCCGACCTGCCGCAGGGCCGTCTGATCCTCGTGCCCGGTCAGGTGGAAGACGACGCCTCGATCCGTCTGGGTGCCGGCGAGGTGCGCACCAACCGCGACCTTCTTGCCGCCGCGCGCGCCGCGAACCCCGATGCGGTGATCCTCTACAAACCGCATCCGGAGGTGGAGGCGGGCCTGCGCCCCGGCGCGGTCGCTGCGGAAGGGCTTGCCGATCTGGTGCTGTCGCGCGCCGACCCGGCGGCCCTTCTCGCCCGCGTCGATGCGGTCTGGACCATGACCTCGGGCCTCGGCTTCGAGGCGCTGCTGCGCGGCCTGCCTGTCACCTGCCTTGGCGCGCCGTTCTATGCGGGCTGGGGTCTGACCACCGATCTGGGCGACATCCCCGACCGCCGCCAAGCGCGGCCCTCGCTCGAAGGGCTCGTCCATGCCGCGCTGATCGATTACCCGCGCTACCACGACCCGGTCACCGACCGGCCTTGCCCGGTCGAGGTGGCGGTGGCGCGCCTGTCGTCCGGGCGGATCCCGCATCCCGGATTGGTGAACCGCAGCCTGTCGAAACTGCAGGGCCTCATGGCCAGCCGCGCGCATCTCTGGCGCTAGCTGCGCGCCCAGACCTGCACGCTGTCTTCCCCCAGCACCGCCTGATCGCGCAGCCGGAACCGCGGGGCATGGCCCAGACGGTCAAGCCCCATCGCCCCGATCATCGGCAGGCCTTCCGCCCCGATGACCAGCCCCGCCTGCATCGAGATCACCTCGTCCACCAGGTCGGCCCCGAGGAGCGAGGCCGCCAACGCGCTGCCCCCTTCGCAGAAGACGCTCGTCAGCCCCGCCCCGCCCAGCGCGACGAGGGCGGCGGCGGGGTCGATCTGCACGCCGGCCACCGCACAGGGGATCAGACGGGCGCCCACATCGCGCCAGGCGCGCTGGCGCTGGGCATCGGCATCCTCTCCATGCAAAAGCCAAAGCGGCACCTCGCGCGCTGTCCGCGCAAGCTGCCCGGTGAGCGGCAGATCGAGGCGGCGCGAGACGACGACGCGCACCGGCTGATGCGCGACGCCCAGATCGCGCACGCTCAGCACCGGGTCATCCGCCCGCGCCGTGCCCGCCCCGACCATGACCGCGTCATGGCGCGCGCGCAGCGCGTGCACCACCCGCCGCGCGGATGCGCCGGTGATCCAGCGGCTTTCCCCCGTCGCGGTCGCGATGCGGCCATCGAGGCTCGCCGCCAGTTTCAGCGTGACGAAGGGACGGCCCTTGGAATTGCGAAGGAAAAACCCCGCATGCGCCGCGGCCCCGTCATCGGCGCAAACCCCGGTGACCACCTCGATGCCCGCCGCGCGCAGCCGCGCAAAGCCCTGCCCCTGCACACGCGGATCCGGGTCGGCCAGCGGCGCCACGACGCGCGCGACACCAGCAGAGATCAGCGCATCGGCGCAGGGCGGCGTGCGTCCGTGATGCGCGCAAGGCTCCAGCGTGACATAGGCCGTGGCACCCCGCGCCGCATCACCCGCCTGCGCAAGCGCCACTGTTTCCGCATGGGGCCGCCCGCCGGGCTGCGTCCAGCCGCGCCCGACGACGCGGCCGCCCGCCACGATCACGCAGCCCACGGCCGGGTTCGGCCAGACGCGCCCCAGCCCCCGCCGCCCCAGCGTCAGCGCAAGGCGCATCCACCGGTCATCGGCGGTGCCGGACACCGGGGCCTCAGCCTTCGGTTTGCGAATGCGGGCGCAGTTCGGCGACGAAATCCTCGAAATCGTCGGCAGCCTGGAAGTTCTTGTAGACGCTCGCGAAGCGCACATAGGCCACGGTGTCGATCCGGGCCAGCGCCTCCATCACGATCTCGCCGATCTTCTTCGACGGGATGTCCGTCTCGCCCATGCTTTCCAGACGCCGGACGATGCCGGAAATCATCTGGTCGATCCGCTCGGGATCGATGGGACGCTTCTGCATCGAAATGCGGATCGAGCGTTCCAGCTTGTCGCGGTCGAAATCCTCGCGCCGGCCGCTGGTCTTGATGACCACCAGATCGCGCAGCTGCACGCGTTCATAGGTGGTGAAGCGGCCGCCACAGGCGGGACAGAAGCGCCGCCGCCGGATCGAAACGTGATCCTCTGCCGGACGCGAATCCTTTACCTGGGTGTCAATGTTTCCGCAAAACGGGCAGCGCATGGCCTGTCCCCTTTTCCCTGTCTTCTGCCTCGGTTTTTGTGGGACGTGTGGCCCACTTGGCCAGAAGTATAGGGATCACGCTAGGGTTTGGGTAGCAGGAAAATTCCGCCCCAAGATGCGCCGCTTCGCGCGGTGTCAGGGGAACCGCGGGTTCCGTTCGCCGAAGTGGTCATAGCAGTATTGCTGCGCCGAGACCGCACTGAGGTTATCGCCGACGGCATTCAGGCTCAGGAACAACTGCTGGACGGACGACCTTGCGTCCGCCGCAGTGGGCGGGGTGAGCGAGAAGGTCAGCGCCTTCTTGCCCGGTTCAGTCAGCGACGGGGCCGGGCCCTGTACCAGATAGACCCGCGTAGTGGACGGCGCACGCAGCGCGCGGATCACGTAATCCCCTGCCCCGCACCAGAACTGTGCAGGGCCCGCGCCCACGCGCGAGATGACTTCGAAATCGCCATCGGGAAGCGCGTTCACATGATGGCGGTTCAGCGCGCGGAACGTGTCGGCCTGCGCGCCGGTGGCAAGCGTGAGGGCGATGACAAGGGGGGCGATGAAGCGCATGGGATCAGTTCGTGTTGATTTCGACGGTGCAGTATTGCAGCCCGAAGTTCACGGTGAGGTTGTCCCCCACGTGATCGACCGACAGGCTGGTGCGCGGGGGGATGGGTTCGATGCCGGCGGCGGCAGGGTCGAGCGTGAAGCGCACCCCGGACCGCCCGGGCGAGAGCGTGGATGCCCCCCGGGGCTGCACGAGGTAGATCCGCGCATTGCCCCGCGCGCCCAGACGCTGGCGCGCGTAATCAGCCGCGCCGCACCAGAAGTTGTTCGCACCCGATTTACCGGGGCGCGAGACGACCTCGAAGACCGCGGGGGTGATCTGACCGACGGTCAGCTTGTTCACGGCCTTGAACTCTTTCGCGGCGGCAGGGGCGGCGATGGACAGGGCGGCAAGGGCGATGGCGACATGGCGCAGCATGGGAATTATCCTTAAGCAATGTCTTGCGGAAAATGCGGTCGGGGCGCGCCCGGGGAAAGAGCGGGTCACGCAGGATTTACCTTAACCCGCCCGGGCGTTGCCGGAAAGGCAGCGGACGACGCCAATCCGGTCCATAAGTCAGGCGATCCGCTCAGCCGGCACGCCGCATCAGGCCGAGTTTCAGCGCCAGCAGGACAAAGGGCGCGCCATGCATCGCGAGATCGAGGATGTCGATCATCTGCGTCAGCTGCCCCGCCGCCAGCATCTTGAGCTTTTCCCAGACATGCGGTTCGGGCGTGAAGGGCGCGAGGCCGAGCGTCAGGCACAAGACCAACAGCGCCCAGAGCGGCAGCGCGTCGAGGAGGCGGCGAAGGAGGATCA
>CAZNMV010000057.1:0-12746 GCA_964573835.1 uncultured Aestuariivita sp.
ATCACCCAGCGCAGCGCCTCGAGGAGGTTGGACTTGCCGCAGCCGTTCGGGCCGACGACGCCGGTCAGCCCGTCCGCGATCAGAAGATCGGTGGGGTCGACAAAGCTCTTGAAGCCGGTCAGTCGCAGTTTGCTGAAGCGCAACGGGCTTGGGTCCCATGATTCCGAAGATCGGATCAGCCTGAGTGCCGAGACGCCCCCTGTCAACGCTTCTACCGCTGGATATGGCAGCACACAGCCGCTTATCCACAATATATCGCTTCCTTAGCTGGCCGATGGGCAGTCAAGTTGTCCCAGAAGCAAGGCCTGGTCGCCGGTGACGCGGCGCACAGCGCATCCGCTGACCTGCGCCATAGCTCGGGCCGCGCGCCCTTCTATCGGGCCAAGCCGGGGCGCGTATTGCGCGTTGACGCGGATCGCCTCGGCCAGGTCGCCGTAGACGCGGACATCGAAGGTGCTGCCATCGACCGTGACGCGCACGGGGTCTATCCCCCGGAAGGGCGCAGTGGGTGTATTGCAGGCGGCCAGAAGGATCAGGGGCAGAAGCGGGCGCATGGGTCATCGTGACCCAACATGGTTAACAGGACCTTTCCACGCATTGCCGCCGATTGGGGCTGGTCATATGGTTTGACCAAATTCAGGATGAGCCATGCCATTCGAACCCGTTCACCCCGAGAAACTGTCAACTTCGGTCGTCCGCCAGATCGAGCTCCTGATCCTGCGCGGCATCTTGCGGCCGGGGGAACGGCTCCCGGCGGAACGCGAATTGTCCGAACGTCTTGGCGTGTCGCGCCCGTCCTTGCGCGATGCGGTGGCCGAACTGCAGGCGCAGGGCCTTCTGACCGCGCGGGCGGGGTCGGGCATCTACGTAGCCGAGGTTCTGGGATCGGCCTTTTCGCCCGCGCTCACACGTCTCTTCGCGACCCATGACGAGGCGGTCTTCGACTACCTCTCCTTCCGGCGCGACATGGAGGGGCTGGCGGCCGAACGCGCGGCTAGGCTGGCCTCGGACAGCGACCTGAAGGTGATCCAGGCCGTTTTCGAAAAGATGGAGGCCGCCCACGCCAAACGGAACCCGGACGAAGAAGGCGCGCTGGACGCGCAGTTCCACACCGCGATCATCGAGGCCAGCCACAACGTGGTCATGCTGCACATGATGCGGTCGATGTATGACCTGCTGCGGCAGGGCGTCTTCTACAACCGTCAGGTCATGTTCCGGCAGCGCACGACGCGCAGCGCTCTGCTCGACCAGCACCGCGCCATCAACGACAGTCTGCAGGCCCGCGACCCCGAAGCCGCCCGCACGGCAGTCGAGGCGCATCTCGATTATGTCGCGAAGGCGCTGACCGACCAGCGCAGGGCCGACCGGCACGAAGCCATCGCGCGCAAACGGCTGGAACAGGAACGGCGGGGCTGATCCTTGCCCCAACCTGCCCGCGATGACGGCCCGCCTCTGCAGATCGCGCGGAGGCCGGATCACCTGCCGGGTGGACCCGCAAATGAAAAAGCCCCGCAGTCTGCGGGGCTTTTCTGTGGCGGTTCAGTGCCGTCAGTGCAGCTTGGCGTCGACGTCCTTGATCGCATCCTCGATGAGCGCGTTGCTCTTCTGCGCGGTCAGGCCCTTGGCGATGACCTCGCGCGCCGTCGACACCGCGACGGTGATCGCCTGGTCACGCACCTCGCGCACGGCGGCGGCCTGGGCGGAAGCGATCTGATCCTCGGCGGCGGCGACACGGCGTGCGATCGAGCTCTGAAGGTCCTGCTTGGCCTGTTCGGCGGCGCGGGCGGCTTCTTCTTTCGCAGCGGCGACGATCTTGTCGGCTTGCGCCTGAACGTCCTTCTGCTTGCGCTCGTACGAGGCGAGGATCGTCTGCGCCTCTTCGCGCAGCGTGCGCGCCTCGTCGAGGTCGGCCTTGATCTGCTGGGCGCGCTTGTCGAGCATGCCCCCGATGATCCCCGGCACCTTGAAGTAGAACAGGACGCCCAGGAACAGCAGGAACGAGATCAGGACGACGAAGTCGGTATTCGCCAGCGAAAAGAACGGGCCCTTGGCGGCGAAGGCCGGGGTGGCGGCAGCGAAGGTCAGGGCGGCAGTCAGAATGATGCGCATGGTCCTATCCCTTCACCCGGGCCGCCACGGCGGCCTCGATGTCCTTGGCGTCGGCAGAGACACCCATGGCCGCGGCAATCTCGGCCGCGGTTTCGATCGCGACGGCGCGCACGCTGTCCATGGCCCCCGCACGGATCGCGGCGATGGCCTTTTCCGACTCGGCCGCCTTGGCAGCGATTTCCGCGTCAGCCTTGGCGATGGCCTTGTCCAGATCCGCCTGGATCTCGGCACGGGCCGCCGCGGCAATGCGCTGCGCCTCGGCCTTGGCTTCGGCAAGCGCCTTGTTGTAGGCCGCTTCGGCCTGTTCGGCCTGCGCCTTCAGATCCTCGGCCTTGGCCAGATCGTTCGTGATCGTGCCCTGGCGTTCGCCAAGGGTTGCCGCGATGCGCGGCAGCGAGACACGCGTCAGGATCAGGTAGATCGCGACGAGCGTGATGACCAGCCAGAAGATCTGGTTGGGAAAGGTCGAGAAGTCGAGCTGGGGCATGCCGCCGGATTCGGCCGCCTTGCCTGCAGCATCGCCAAGCGTCTCGGTTGCCATGTCGTCCTCCTGGGGAAGATGCCGTTACACCGGGCGGCGCGTCACGCGCACCGCCCGACCGTAAGGATAGACTTCCGGAAGATCAGACGGCGAACATCAGCAGCAGAGCGACGAGGAACGCGAAGATCCCCAGAGCTTCTGCGAAAGCGATGCCGATGAAGAGCGTCGCGGTCTGCGATGCGGCGGCCGAGGGGTTGCGCAGCGCGCCGGCCAGGAAGTTGCCGGCCACGTGGCCCACACCGATTGCAGCCGCGCCCGAGCCGATGGCCGCGAGGCCTGCGCCGATGAACTGGCCGAGTTCTGCGATATTGCCTTCCATGTCCTTGGTCTCCTTACGATGGAATGGTCTGATTTGAGGTCGGGTGCACGATCGCGCACACCCTCAGTGATGCGGGTGAAGCGCGTCCTTGAGATAGACGCAGGTCAGAATGGTGAAGACATAGGCCTGGATCGCCGCAACCAGCATTTCCAGCCCGTAGATGGCGACGACGCCAAGGATCGCGACAGGTGCCGCGGCGGTGATCTGGGCGAAGCCCGCAAAGACCTTCACCACGGCATGGCCCGCCATGATCGCGCCGAACAGACGGACCGAGTGGCTGACGGGGCGGGCGAAGAACAGCATGAATTCCAGCACGGCCAGGATCGGGCGCATCACCGGCGGCGCCGAGGTCAGCCAGAAGAGCTTGAGAAACCCCACGCCATTCTTGGCGAAGCCCACGATGATCACCGTCAGGAACACGCCCAGCGCCATCACCGCCGTCACAGCCAGATGCGACGTGGTGGAAAAGCTCATCGGGATCAGCGCGAGGAAGTTGGCGCAGAGGATGAAGAGGAAGAGCGTGAAGATATAGGGGAAGAACTTGATCCCGTCCTTGCCGGTCACGTCCTCGACCATCTTGTAGATGAAGCCGTAGGTCAGCTCGGCCACCGACTGGCCACGCGAGGGCACGAGAGCCCGGCGCGACGTGGTCAGAACCATCAGCCCGACGACGGCCATCACCGCAAGGAAAAGCCACAGCGTCGCGTTGGTCGGCGTGTACCAGTGGATCGCATCGCCGCCGAACAGCGGCTTGACGATGAACTGATCCATCGGCTTGAACTCGAGCCCTGCGCCTTCGCTTGCCATTCGCTCACGTCCCCTTGTCGTCGGCGCCCGGCGCCTTGAACCCGTCTTGCGCGGCCTTGGCCGCCTGTTTTTCCTGCATCTCGTTCGCGCTGCGCAGCATCGATCTGACGCCGGCCGCGAAGCCGAGAAAGACGAACACGATCATGAACCACGGCGTGGTGCCCAGAACCGTATCCAGCCCGTATCCCATGAGGAACCCGATACCCAGGCCCGCCACGACTTCGATCACCATTCGCCAGGCATGTTCGGCCTGTGAATAATGCTCGTCCATCCGGGGCTTCGGGGCCTGCGCCGCCTTGGCAGCGGCGATCCGGGCGTCCAGTTCGGCCATTTTGCGCGTCTGGTCAGGCTCGGTCATGGGCCGTGATACCCCACGGATGGTTCAGCGCGTTGCTAGACCGGCGGGACGCCTGAGTCAATCACTGGCGCTGCAGCGCAGGATCGCGTTCAAATTATTGTTTTTGCTTTATATTTTTTGAAGGCGAGGGGCCCATGCCGATCCGTCGCACCCCTGCTGGGCCGCGATCCGGGGACCGGGGCATATTCAACCGGATGGTTGACGATACCGGGCGGCTCTGCCTTAGGCTTGGCGCATGGACACCGACCTTGACGCCGTCTTCGCCGCTCTGGCCGACCCCACGCGCCGCCGCATCCTGTCGATGCTGCTGGAAGACGACATGGCGGTGACCGACGTGGCCGAACCGTTCGAGATGTCGCTGGCCGCGATTTCCAAGCACCTCGCCATCCTGACCCGCGCAGGTCTCATCAGCCAGGACAAACGCGGGCGGGTGAAGTGGTGCCGTCTCGAACCCGATGCCATGCGTGCGGCGACGGTCTGGATTCAGGGGTTCGGCCTGTTCGAACCGGTCGATTTCGACGCGTTCGAACGGTTTCTCGAAGGCGAAAGGATCGGCGGCGCAGGTGATGCGACCTGACCACGTCAGGCGTGGGCGGGTTCCGTCCGAGGGTCCTGATCGCGCAGCAGCATGACGAGCGCCAGCACCGTCAACACCACGCCGCCCAGGATCAGCGCCCCCGGCGCGCCGCGCCCCAGCGCGATTTCCCACAGGATCACCCAGCTGGGCGTCAGATAGGTATAGGCCATGACCTTGGCCGAAGGCAGGCGCAGCGTCGCGAACTGCAACAGCACGAAGGTCGCCGCGCTGGCGAAGATGGCGATGTAGAAAAGCGTGATCCACACGATCGGCGGCAGTGCCGTCCAGTCGGTGGCCCGGATGTCGGACCAGCCCCAGAGGGTCAGGACCGCGCAGCCCGCCAGCAGCATCCCGAAGGTGAAGACGACCGCCGGTTCGCCCCGGTTCAGCCTGCGCACCATCGGCGTATAGATCGCATGCGCCACGCAGCCCCAGAAATAGGTGATCTCGCCCGCGCCGATACGGAAGCGCAAGAGCGCCTCGAGATCGGCGCGGAAAATGACCCAAAGCGCCCCCGACGCCCCGATCGCCAACGCCAGCGCCATCCACCGCGTCGTGATCTGCCGCATCAGAAGCCAGCCGAAGCCCGCCGCCATCACCGGCGTCAGCGTGAAGACCGCCGCTGCGCTGACCGGGTTGGCGGTCTTGAGCCCTTCGAACATCAGCACGAAATAGACGGCGAAGAGCCCGCCCAGCACGAGGTATCGCCAGGGTGCCCGGAATGCCGCGCGGGTCAGCCGCCCCGACAGCACCGCCGCCACCCCGATGACCACGCCGGCGATGGCGAAGCGCGCGGTGTTGATCGCAGCCGGCGCGATTTCATTGGCAGCCATGGAGCCGAGCGAGAACGACCCCGCCACCAGCGCCGAGAAGGCAAGCATGGCGGCATGCCCCCTGAGGGCCGGGCTCGTCATACTTCCCAGTCTTTCGCCCGCGCCTTGAGGAAGGCAAGGAAGGCCTGCACCTTCATCGTGCGGTGCAGATCGACATGCGTCACCAGCCAGAGCGGCGCCGACCAGTCATCGCGCGTGTCCATCACGCGGATCAGGTTGTCGTCGGCCTCGCCTTCGTGAAGGGGAAGGAACCCGATGCCCGCGCCCGCGCGTACCGCTGCCTCGAGCGTCTGGGTATCCATGGCGCGGAAGACGATCTGGCCTGCCGGGACGATGTCGCGCAGCCATTTGTTGAAAGGGGCACGGTTTGTCGCGTCATCGGCGCCGACGAACCGATGCCCGGCGAAATCGCCTTCGCCCTCGGGCAGACCGTACCGCGCGACATAGTCGCGGCTGGCATAGAGCGCGACGCGCAGTTGCAGAAAGGGCTGGACGACGTTGTCGGGCTGATCGGGCACCTGCCCCGCCCGGATCGCCACGTGCGCCTCGCCGTATTCAAGGCGGAACAGGCGGTCTCCGGTCAGGTAGCGCACGATCAACCCTTCATTCTGGCGCTGAAATTCGGCCAGCGCAGGCGCGACGAGGGGCGCGAAGGTGGTCAGCGACGTCACCACCAGTTCCCCGGTCACCGCATCGCCCTGCCCCCTGAGACGGGCGGCAAGCTGGTTGAGCTGGTCGTCGGTCGCCTGAGCGACACGCAGGAGATCCTGCCCCGCCTCGGTCGGGGTATAGCCCCGGGCGTGACGCTGGAAGAGCTTGACGCCCAGCCGCGCCTCGATCGCGTCGATATGGCGGATGACCGTGGCGTGGTGCACGCCCAGCACCTCGGCCGCGCCGCTGACGGTACCCAGCCGGGCCACCTGATAGGCGGTGCGCACTTCGTCCCAATTGTCCATCGAGGCGCCTCTGCATTTTGTGCGCTGACCCACATTAATGGCGACATATCAGGATTTTCGTTCATTTTTGCAAGATCGAAATACCGGCGCCGAACCGGACACTGGCTTTGACAGGAACGGCACGCTGTCACTAGGCTGCGCGCATGAAGATCCTGCGCAACACACCCGAACAACTGATCATCGAGGAAACGCCCTGGGTCCTCGGCATCATGCTTGTTTTCTTCATCCTGGCCTTTGTCGGCCCGGGCCTTTTCCTCGTGACGCAGGGGGAATT
Organism: uncultured Aestuariivita sp.; assembly: GCA_964573835.1. Taxonomy (GTDB): domain Bacteria; phylum Pseudomonadota; class Alphaproteobacteria; order Rhodobacterales; family Rhodobacteraceae; genus JAGYKE01. Next base: position 6,775 of record CAZNMV010000057.1, read on the forward strand.
GATCGGTCTTTTCTTCGCCGGGGTCGGCGGCGGTCTGGGCGCGATGGGGCTGATCGTCTTCGTGCAACGCGTGCAGGTCATCCTCGACACCACGACCGATGAGGTGATCGTCAGGCGACGCTCGGTCCTGCGCTACGATCAGGTGATCCACCCGCTCTCCGAACTGGCCGAGGCGCAGCTCGACATGACGCGCGGCTCGAAGGGCACGCTGATGACGCGCCCCGTCCTGATCTTTGACCGGGGCCCGAGCGCGGGGCCCCTTCCCGTCGTCAGCTCCTATACCAGCGGCGAGGGGCCGCGGCGCATGGTCTCGGCGATCAATGGCTGGCTGCAGGCGGCGCGCGGGATGGGCGCGGGGCGGCGCGGCACCGGCAGCTGAGGCGGCCGGGGATGGACCGTGACAAGGACACGCGCAGGGCGGCCATGCTCGACGATCTGGCCGATTTCGTGCTGGATCGGGGGCTGGATGCGGCCAGCCTGCGGCCGATGGCGCGCGCGGCAGGTACCAGCGACCGCATGCTGATCTATCACTTCGGCGACAAGGACGGCCTGATGGCCGCGGTCATCGGCCATGTCGCCGCGCGGCTGACGGGCATGCTGCAGGCGCGCACCGCGCCGACCCCTCTGCCCGCCGACCGGCTGCAACCGCTCCTGCTCGACATGGCGCTGGAGGAAGACATCTGGCCCTATCTGCGGCTCTGGTTGCAGATCGCCGCACGGGCGGGTCAGGGCGACCCGTTCTGCCGCGCGGTGGGCGGGCAGATCGGGCAAGGCTTCATCGGCTGGATCGCCGCACAGATCGACGCCGAAAGCGATGCCGCGCGGCACGCACAGGCCGCGCGGCTCTTCGTTCTGGTCGAAGGGCTTATCCTCGTGCGCAGTCTCGGGCTGGACGGCTTGTGCCGCCCGGCCCTCGACTGACGCAGGTCTCAGGGCAGGACTTCGCCCGTCGGCCGCGGCGTCGTCGCCGTCTCGGCCGGGAGGATCGGATAGACGACTTCCGGCATCTCGCCGGTCAACGACTGAAGGAACGCGGTGATTGCCTCGCTCTCTTCCGCGGCCAGATCGGTGCCCAGCTGCGATTCCGCCATGACCTCGACCGCGGTCTGCAGGCTCCAGACGTTGCCCGAATGGAAATAGGGCGCGGTCAGGGCGATGTTGCGCAGCGGCGCGGCGCGGAAGACATACTGGTCATCCACCGTCGCGGTGACCTGGTAGCGGCCCTTGTCGTCCTCGGGCAGGATGTCCGCGCCCGGGCGCTCGATCAGCCCGAACGGGTAGTAGCCGTTGCCGCCAAGGTTCACGCCATTATGGCACGAGGCACAGCCCGCTTCGAGGAACACTTCGAGCCCGCGCTTCTGCTCGGCGGTCAGGGCGTTGTCGTCGCCGTTGAGCCACGCGTCGAAAGGCGCGGGCGTGATCAGCGTCGCCTCGAAGGCCTCGATCGCCTTGGCGAAGTTGTCGAAGCTGACCGGATCTGCCTCGCCCGGGAAGGCGGCCTGAAACCAACCGACATATTGCGGCATCGAGTTCAGTGTCGCGAGCACGTTTTCCGGCGTGTTGGCCATCTCGACGCCCGCCTGCACCGGGCCCTTGGCCTGTTCGGCAAGGTCGGGCGCGCGGCCATCCCAGAACTGCGCAGTGTTGAACACCGCGTTCAGCACCGTGGGCGAATTGCGCGGGCCGGTCTGCCAGCCATGACCGATCGAGACCGGCATGTTGTCATCCCCGCCGGTGGCGAGGTTGTGACAAGAGTTGCACGAGAAGACGCCCGATGCCGACATGCGCGGATCGAAGAACAGCGCCTTGCCGAGATCGATCTTCTCGGGCGTGACGATGTTGTCGTTCAGCGCGGGAAGGGTGGATGGCACCGGGGTAAACAGGTCCCGGGCCGCATCGCGCAGGTCGTCTGCCCGGGCGGCAGCCCCGAGCGTCAGCGTGGCAACGGTGCCCAGTGTCAGGGCGTGACGGAAATACATCTGGGGTCTCCTGGATTCGAACTTGCGCGCGTTCGAACCCTTCCTTGCAAGACCCCCGGTTGCGGACCTTGATCTCGGTCAACCCCCCTCTGCGCGGATTGTCGCAACCCGGTTCAGGCAGGGCCACCCCGCGCGCGGTCGAACCAGAAGGCGAGAAGCAACCCGATGCCGCCGCCCCACAGGATGGTGCCGCCCGCGCCCGCGTGCAGGGCGACACCCGCGCCATAGAGATCGGGAAACCACGCCAGCGCGATCCCGTCCATGATCGTGGCGGTGCCCGTGCCCATCGCCATGGCGGGCACCATCTGGCCCGCCTGCAACCGGGCAAGCCGCCGCATCAGCCACAGGACCGGGACCGTTCCGGGGATGATCGCGAGATAGAGCGCGACACGCGCGGCAACGTCATAGACGCCCATCGGGCCGATCACCCGCAGCAGAAGCGCCGCCGCCAGCCACAGGACCAGACCGCAAAGCGCGGCGACCGACATCTGCCGCGCTGTCAACGGCGGCCCGGAAAGACAGGGAGAACGTGTCATGATCACCTCTTGTAGCAGTTGCTACATTACCCTTAGCGGATTGTAGCGATCGCTACAAGTCCCGGCCTTGTGCGCCCCGGCCTTGACTCGCGGCCGCGCAGGGCGTATCGCCCGGCCCCAGCATCCGGAAGCATCGTGTCTTCCGGTCCCGGCCTGCCCGGGATCGCCCCCCACCAGCGCGTTGCGCCCGTGGGGGCTAACTTGCTTTGCAGATGTCCGCAGGGGCGTTTGTGCATTTCGCCGCCCCTGCCTATCTGGGAGGGGCAAGGATCAACCGGCCCGAAGGAGGCGTGGGAGCATGTTTGAGAATCTGTCCGAACGCCTTTCCGGTGTCTTCGACCGGCTGACCAAGCAGGGCGCGCTGTCCGAAGCCGATGTCGCGACCGCGCTGCGCGAAGTGCGCGTGGCGCTGCTCGAGGCCGACGTGTCGCTGCCGGTGGCACGCGATTTCGTCAAGGCGGTGCAGGACAAGGCCACGGGTCAGGCGGTGACGAAATCGGTCACGCCGGGCCAGCAGGTCGTCAAGATCGTCCATGACGAACTGATCAACGTCCTGCGCGGCGAAGGCGAGCCGGGTGCCCTCAAGATCGACAGCCCCCCCGCGCCCATCCTGATGGTGGGCCTGCAGGGCGGCGGGAAGACGACGACGACCGCGAAGCTGGCCAAACGCCTGACGGAACGCGAGGGCAAGAAGGTCCTCATGGCGTCGCTCGACACCAACCGCCCGGCGGCGATGGAACAGCTCGCCATCCTCGGCGCTCAGATCGGCGTCGCGACGCTGCCCATCGTCAAGGGCGAAGATCCCGTCGCCATCGCCAAGCGCGCCAAGACGCAGGCGTCCCTGGGCGGCTATGACGTCTACCTTCTCGACACCGCGGGCCGCCTGTCGATCGACGACGAGTTGATGAACCAGGTCGCCGCCGTCCGCGACGTGGCCAAGCCGCGCGAGACGCTTCTGGTCGTGGACGGCCTCACGGGGCAGGACGCGGTCAACACCGCGCAGAATTTCGACGACCGCATCGGCATCACCGGCGTCGTGCTGACCCGGATGGATGGCGACGGGCGCGGCGGCGCGGCGCTGTCGATGCGCGCGGTGACCGGCAAGCCCATCAAGTTCGTGGGCCTGGGCGAAAAGATGGACGCGCTCGAGACCTTCGAGCCGCAGCGCATCGCGGGCCGCATCCTTGGCATGGGCGACATCGTCGCGCTGGTGGAACGCGCGCAGGAAACCATCGAGGCCGAGCAGGCCGAAAAGATGATGCGCCGCATGGCCAAGGGTCAGTTCAACATGAACGACCTGCGGATGCAGCTTGAACAGATGCTGAAGATGGGCGGCATGGAAGGCATGATGTCCATGATGCCCGGCATGGGCAAGATGGCCAAGCAGGCGCAGGAGGCAGGCTTCGACGACAAGATCCTGCGCCAGCAGATCGCCCTGATCAATTCGATGACGAAACGCGAACGGGCCAATCCCGACCTCCTTCAGGCCAGCCGGAAAAAGCGGATCGCCGCCGGGTCTGGGATGGAGGTCAGCGAGCTGAACAAGCTTCTGAAGATGCACCGCCAGATGGCGGACATGATGAAGAAGATGGGCAAGATGGGCAAAGGCGGCATGCTGAAGCAGGCCATGAAGGGCATGTTCGGCAAGGGCGGCCCCTCACCCGAGCAACTGGCCCAGGGTATGGACCCCAAGGCGCTGGAAGCTGCCGCGCGGCAGATGGGCGGCAAGCTGCCCGGTCTGGGCGGCGGGGGCCTCAGCCTGCCGCCGGGTCTGTCGGGGTTCGGCAAGAAGAAATGACGCCGCTCTGCGCCCATATCCCGCGGATCGACACCGCGCGACTGACCCTGCGGGGCCACGAGGCAGGCGATTTCGACGCCTTCGCCGCGATGCTGGCCGATCCGCGCATGTCTTATATGGGCGGCCCCTTCGACCGCGACGCGGCGTGGAGCTATTTCACCAACAACATCTCGGGCTGGGTCCTGCACGGTTTCGGCATCTGGACGGTGACCGACCGGCAGGGCGGGTTCATGGGCGAGGTGGGGTTCCAGTTCCCCGACGCCTATCCCGAACCCGAACTGGGCTGGACGCTCGACGCCGCTGCCGAAGGCCGGGGGCTGGCCTTCGAGGCCGCTCGCGCCGCCTTGGGCTGGTACTGGGCCGAGACCGGTGCCGACAGCGTTGTGAGCTATGTCACCCCCGGGAACCTGCGGTCGGAACGGCTGGCCGAACGCCTCGGCGGCAGTCCGGACCCCGACGCGCCCCTGCCCCGGGGCGAGACGCCCGACGAGACGCTGGTCTACCGCCACCGGAGACCGCAATGACCACGCCCTTGCCCTGCAAAACCAAGAACGCCCCGGAGGGCATAGAATGACCGACCCCGTGACCCGTGCCGCCGCCCTTCTGAAGGAGCACCGCCAGTCGATCGACCGGCTGGACGCGATCCTTGTCTACACGCTGGGCGAGCGGTTCAAGCACACTCAGGCCGTGGGCAAGCTCAAGGCCGAACACGATCTTCCCCCGTCCGATCCCGCGCGCGAAGCCACGCAGATCGCACGGCTCGAAGACCTGGCGACGGCGGCCGATCTCGACCCCGAATTCGCCAAGGCTTTTCTGAAGTTCATCATCAGCGAAGTCATCAAACACCACGAAAAGCACCAATCGTAAGCCGGGCCCAGCCCCGGCGGACCAACAGCCATTCATAAGGAGACACCACAATGGCAATGAAGATCAGACTGGCCCGCGGCGGGTCGAACAAGCGCCCCTTCTACCGCATCGTGGCCGCCGATTCGCGCATGCCGCGCGACGGCCGCTTCATCGAGAAGCTGGGCATCTACAACCCGCTCCTGCCCAAGGACAACGCCGAGCGCGTGAAGATCGACATCGAACGCGTGCAGTACTGGATCGCCAAGGGCGCCCAGCCCACCGACCGCGTCGCGCGCTTCCTCGAAGCGGCGGGCCATGCCACGAAGACCGACCGCGCCAACCTCAAGAAGGGCGAGCCCGGCAAGAAGGCCAAGGACCGTGCCGAGGCGAAGGCCGCCAAGGCAGCGGCAGCAGCCGAAGGCGAGGGTGCCGGGGCCTGAGCCCCGCCCCTTCACAAGATCGGACCGGCAGGCCACATTGGGATGTGGCCTGCCGTTTTCATTCGGGACTGCCTAGATGACGCAACCGACAGACCTGATCTGCGTCGGCGCGATCGCCGGGGCCTATGGCGTGCGCGGCGACGTGCGGCTCAAAAGCTTCTGCGCCGTGCCCGAGGATATCGCGGCCTATATCCCCCTGACGGACGAGAGCGGCACACGCAGCTTCGAACTTGAACTGACGGGCACGATCGCATCGGGCTTCGCCGCGCGCATTGCGGGCGTCGCCTCGAAAGAGGCCGCCGACGCCCTGCGCGGCCTGCGCCTTTTCGCGCCGCGCGACAGGCTGCCGTCGCTGCCCGATGACGAATTCTAC
>CAZNMV010000058.1:0-12680 GCA_964573835.1 uncultured Aestuariivita sp.
GATCAGCGCCATCACCATGAACGAGGTGGCCGAGCCCTATATCCGCCGCCGCGCGGTGCGCCATCTGGAGAAGAAGCGCATCGTCATCTTCGCGGCAGGCACCGGTAATCCCTATTTCACCACCGACACCGCAGCGACGCTGCGCGCCAACGAGATGAACTGCGAGGCGATCTTCAAGGGCACCAAGGTCGACGGCGTCTATGACAAGGACCCCAAGAAATACCCCGATGCCAAACGCTATGACGAGGTCAGCTATGACGACTGCCTGGCCAAGCGTCTAGGCGTGATGGATGCCAGCGCCATCGCTCTGGCCCGCGACAACGATCTGCCGATCATCGTTTTCAGTCTCGACGAACCCGGCGGCTTCCGGGGTATCCTTGCCGGGCGGGGCACCTATACAAAGGTGCATGGTTGACGCTATAGAGCGTCTGAAAAACGGGTCCGGGGCACAGGGGGAGAGAGCAGACATGGCCGAAGACTTCGAACTCGACATCGACGGACTGCAGCGCCGGATGGAAGGCGCGATCGCGTCTTTGCGCACCGAATTCGCGTCTCTGCGCACCGGCCGCGCGAGCGGCTCGATGCTCGAGCCCATCACCGTCGAGGCCTATGGCCAGCCCACGCCTCTCAATCAGGTGGGCACGATCAACGTGCCCGAACCGCGCATGGTCACCATCAATGTCTGGGACAAGGGCCTGGTCGGCAAGGTGGAAAAGGCGATCCGGGAATCGGGGCTGGGGATCAACCCGCAGCTGAACGGCACCATCATCATGCTGCCCATTCCCGAACTGAACGAGGAACGCCGCCGCGAGCTGACCAAGGTCGCGGGCCAGTATGCCGAGGGCGCGCGCGTCGCCGTCCGCAACATCCGCCGCGACGGGATGGATCAGATCAAGAAGGCCAAGTCGGACGGCCTGTCCGAGGACGACCAGAAGTTCTGGGAAGCCGAGGTCGAGGATCTCACCAAGAAGATGATCGTCTCGGTCGATGCCGCGCTCGAGACAAAACAAGCCGAAATCATGCAGGTCTGACGCCCGGATGCCGAAAGACCCCGCCCACCCGGCCCTGGCCGAACACGTCGAAGGCGGCGGTTTTCACGGACCCGCGCATGTCGCGATCATCATGGACGGCAATGGCCGCTGGGCAACGCAGCGCGGGCGGCCGCGGCTGTTCGGCCACCATGCCGGGGCGCGCCGCGTGCGCGAAGTGGTCGAGGCCTGCCCGCGGCTCGGCATCCGCTATCTGACGATCTTCGCCTTCTCGACCGAGAACTGGAAGCGCACGCAGGTGGAAGTCGCGGGGCTGATGAGCCTTTTCCGCCGCTACATCACGCGCGAGATGCGCGAACTGGTGGAACAGAACGTGCGCGTGCGCTTCATCGGCGACCGGGTGCGGCTTGACCCCAAGCTCATCGCGATGATGGACGAACTCGAGGCGCTGACGGCGGCCAACTCGCTGGTGCATCTCACCGTCGCCATCAATTACGGCGGGCGCGACGAGGTGGCGCGCGCCACAAGGCGGCTGGCGCGCGATGTGGCGGCGGGCCGGCTGGACCCCGAAAGCGTCGACCAGGAGACATTGCCGCGTTACCTCGACACGCATGTGCTGCCCGATCCCGATCTGGTGATCCGCACCAGCGGCGAGGCGCGCATCTCGAACTTCCTGCTCTGGCAATCGGCCTATTCGGAATACGAATTCATCGACACGCTCTGGCCCGATTTCACGCCCGCCGAGCTCGAGCGGCTGTGCCGGTCCTATGGGCGGCGCGACCGCCGTTTCGGCGGTGTCGCCAAATGAGCACCGCCGACAGGTGGGGCGATCTGGCGCTGAGGATGGGGTCGGGCGCGGTGATGCTGGCGGTGGGGCTCGGCTCGGTCGCGCTGGGCGGGGCGGTCTTTCATGTCTTCATCGCGCTGGTCTGCGGCGCCATGGTCTGGGAACTGGCGCGGATGCTGTCGCCCGCCCGCGACGTCGCGGCGCTGGCGCTGGGCGTGCTGGGCGCGGCAGCCTCGCTCGGGGCGGGGTACCTGCCCGCGGGGACCGCGGTGCCGCTTTTGGCGGCGGCGTCTGTCGGGGGTCTTGCGCTTGTGCGCGCGCACCGCGCCATTTGGGTTGCCTTCACGATCGCCGTGCTGCTGGCGGGCTGGGAAATGACGACATTGCGCGACGATTTCGGCTTCATCTGGATGCTGTGGCTGGCGCTGGTCGTGGTGGCGACGGATGTCGCGGGATACTTCGCGGGCCGGCTCATCGGCGGGCCTAAATTCTGGCCGCGCGTCAGCCCCAAGAAGACCTGGGCCGGCACTTTGGGCGGCTGGGTCGCGGCGGCGGCGGTGGGCGCAGGCTTTGCCGCGTCGCAGGGGGGCGGGCTGGCGCTGGTCGCGGTGTCGGTCGTTTTGTCCTTCGCGTCGCAACTGGGCGACATCGCGGAAAGCGCGATCAAGCGGAAGATGGGCGTGAAGGATTCAAGCGCGCTGATCCCGGGCCATGGCGGCGTGCTTGACCGCTTCGACGGGATGCTGGGCGCGTCGGTCTTCCTGCTGGTCGCGACCGCTTTCGTGGCCTTCCCTCCGGGGGTGGCGCCGTGACGCGGGCGGTGAGTATCCTCGGGGCGACGGGGTCGATCGGGCAGAACACGATCGACCTGATCGCGCGCGACGCGGGCGCCTACCGCGTTGTGGCGCTGACGGGTGCGGGCAACGTCGCACAGCTGGCCGCCGACGCGATCCGCCTGCGGGCGGAGGTGGCGGTGACCGCCGATCCTGCACGCTACGACGATCTGAAGGCGGCTTTGACGGGCAGCGGGGTGGAGGCCGCCGCGGGCACGCAGGCCCTGGCCGAGGCCGCATCCCGCCCCGCCGACTGGGTCATGTCGGCCATCGTCGGCTCGGCCGGCCTTGCCCCCGGGGTCGCCGCGCTCGAACAGGGCGCGACTTTGGCGCTGGCGAACAAGGAATCGCTCGTCTGCGCGGGGGCGCTGGTGCTGGCGACCGCGAAGGCGCATGGCGGGCGGCTTCTGCCGGTGGACAGTGAACATTCCGCCGTCTTCCAGGCCCTTGTGGGCGAAGACATGGGCGCGGTCGAACGGGTGATCATCACCGCCTCGGGCGGCGCGTTCCGCGACTGGCCCGTCGAAGCGCTGGAGCACGCGACGCTGGCCGAGGCGTCGAGCCATCCCAACTGGGCCATGGGCCAGCGCATCACCATCGACAGCGCGTCGATGTTCAACAAGGCGCTGGAGCTGATCGAGACGCGGGAATATTTCGGCGTCCGTCCCGACCAGATCGAGACGATCATTCACCCCGAAAGCCTGATCCACGCCATCGTGGGCTTCGCCGACGGCGCGCTCATGGCGCATGTGGGGCCGCCCGACATGCGCCACGCCATCGGCTATGCGCTGCACTGGCCCGAGCGGCGCGCGCTGCCGGTGGCGCGGCTCGATCTGGCGCAGGTGGCGTCCTTGACGTTCCGCGCGCCAGATCCCGCGCGCTATCCCGCGCTGCGGCTCGCGCGCGAGGTGATGGAGCGGGGCGGACTTGCGGGCGCGGTCTTCAACGCCGCGAAGGAACGCGCGCTCGACGCCTTCATCGCGGGGCGCATCCGCTTCACCGACATGGCGGCGGTGGTGGAAGAGGTCCTGACCCGGCTGCAGGGCGAAAGCGGCCTCATTGATGCCGCAATGACCCTTGATAACGTCATGCAAACAGACCATCTCGCCCGGGAACGGGCCGATCAGGTGATGGCAGAGCGAGCAGGTTGAACCTTTGGAATTTCTGAGTTTTCTCCCCCAGTTCGGCGGTGTCGTCTGGCAGATCTTCGCCTTCATCATCGCCCTGTCGGTGATCGTGGCGGTGCATGAATACGGCCATTACATCGTCGGGCGCTGGTCGGGGATTCACGCCGATGTCTTCTCGATCGGGTTCGGGCCGGTGCTGTGGTCGCGCGTCGACCGGCGCGGCACGCGCTGGCAGATCGCCGCCTTGCCCTTCGGCGGTTTTGTGAAATTCGCGGGCGATGCCGATGCGGCGTCGGGCAAGGACAGCGCGGCCATGGCCGCGGCGGCGGCAGACCCCGCGCGGCTGCGCCGCACCATGCATGGCGCGCCGCTCTGGGCGCGGGCGGCGACGGTGGCGGCAGGGCCGCTGTTCAACTTCGTCATGGCGATCGGCGTCTTCGCCGCCATCTTCATGATCCAGGGCGAGGCGCGCGACCCGCTTACCGTGGGCGAGATCCGTGCCCTGCCGGGCGAGGGCTTCGACCTGCGCCCGGGCGACGAGATCGTGAGCATCGCGGGCCTGCCCGCACCGGCCATCGGCGACACCGCAGCCTGGGACGCCTTCACGCAGGCCATGCCGCTGGAGCAGCCGCTCGCCTACGGCATCCGCCGCAACGGCGTCGAGATGACGGTGCCCGGACCCCATCTGATGCCGCCCGTGGCGGTGCAGATCGCGCCGCGCGGCGCGGCCGACGACATCGACATGCGCCACAACGACGTTGTGACCGCCATCGACGGCCAGCCCATCGTCGCCTTCCAGCAGATCCGCAACGCGGTCGAGAGCTCGGAAGGCCGGGTGCTTGTGCTCGATGTCTGGCGCGACGGCGGGATGGTGCAATTCGCGCTTGCGCCCAAGCGGGTGGACGAACCCCGACCCGAAGGCGGCTTCCGCACCGAATGGCGCATCGGGCTGGTGGGTGGCATGGCGTTCGAGCCCGCCACCGTGGCGCAGGGCCCGGGCCAGGCGCTTCTGGGCGGGCTGGAACAGACCTGGATGGTCATCCAGAATTCGATGTCGGGGCTGTTCCACGTCATCACCGGCGCGATCAGTTCCTGCAACATGTCCGGCGTCATCGGGATCGCCGAGACCTCGGGCACCATGGCCGAACAGGGGGCCGAGAGCTTCATCTGGTTCATCGCGGTCCTGTCGGTGGCGGTGGGGCTTCTGAACCTCTTCCCGATCCCGGTTCTGGATGGCGGACACCTGGTCTTCTACGCCTACGAGGCGGTGGTGGGCCGCCCGCCCAGCGACGGCGTGCTGCGCGTGCTGATGACGGTGGGCCTTACGCTCGTGCTGTCGCTGATGGTCTTCGCGCTGGCCAACGACGTGCTCTGCCCCTGAGACGGGGCAGGCCATCAAAGCACCGCAGAGCGATCACAATTCTGCCGCAATTCAGGCCTAGACCGACACCGCGAAATCAGGTGTGTCGAGATGCAGACGCTGCAGAAATCCTATGAAGGTCTGAGCCTCGTGTTCGCCCTGAACATGGACCGGCTGCTTTATGTCGGCACGATTGCCCTGTCGCTGATCGCCGGCCTGTTTGTCGGCACCTTTTTCTGAGCCGTCTGACACCTTTTCGCATCAGGCCCGGACAGAGGATGCCTTATGGGGCTTTGTGTTTTTGACAAGCCCATCCAATCCCGATACTGACATTCCATAGTTGCTGCAGAAGATGGGTTGATTGCCATGACGCTTCGGAGAGGAATGCGCAGATGCTGCGCTTCGCAGGGCGCCGGTTCCAACATCTTGTGTCTATGGATAACGGGAATTTTCCTTTTCGCGGCAATTACTTTCGCGGTTCTGCCCGGCGCGGCGCAGGCCCAGAGCTTCCGGTTCAACGCGGTCGAGGTGGAGGGGAATCAGCGTATCGATACCGCGACGATCGTCACCTTTGCGGGAATCACTCGGGGCGAGGCGGTCAGCGGGGCAGACCTGAACGGTGCCTATCAGCGGATCGTGGACAGCGGCCTGTTCGAGACGGTCGAGATCGAACCGCGCGGCGGCACGCTGGTAATCCGCGTCGTGGAGTTCCCCACGATCAACAGGATCAGCTTCGAAGGCAACCGTCGCATCGGCGACGACGAGCTGGCCAGGTTCATCGAAAGTTCAGCGCGCCGGGTCTTCAACCCTGCCCAGGCCGAGCGTGACGCCAACACCATCGCCCAGGCCTATTCCCAGCAGGGCCGCATCGCGGCCGCCGTCATTCCGCGCATCATCCGCCGGTCCGAGAACCGGGTCGACCTGATCTTCGAGATCGCCGAAGGCGACACCGTCGAGGTCGAGCGGATCAGCTTCGTGGGCAACCGCGCCTATTCCGACCGCCGCCTGCGCCGCGTGCTGCAGACCAAGGAGGCCAACTTCCTGCGCGCCTTCCTGAGCAGCGACACGCTGATCGAGGACCGGATCGAGTTCGACAAGCAGGTCCTGACCGATTTCTACCTGTCGCGCGGCTATGTCGATTTTCGCGTCAACAGCGCCAATGCCGAACTGACCCGGGAACGCGATGCGTTCTTCCTGGTCGTCAATGTGCTGGAAGGCCAGCAGTTCAAGTTCGGCGAGGTCACAACCGTCAGCGAATATGACGGGGTCGAGGCCGAAGCCTATCAGGATGCGCTCAAGATCCGGCCCGGCACTGTCTATTCGCCCTCGCTGGTGGAAAACTCCATCGCCCGGATGGAGCGTCTCGCGATCCAGCAGGGCGTCGACTTCCTGCGGGTCGAGCCGCGCATCGTCCGCAACGACCGCGAGCTGACGCTGGATGTCGAATTCGTGCTGACGCGCGGCCCGCGGATCTTCGTGGAACGTATCGACATCGAAGGCAACACGACCACGCTTGACCGGGTCATCCGCAACCAGTTCCGCGTGGTGGAAGGCGACCCGTTCAACCCGCGCGAGATCCGGGCAAGCGCCGAACGCATCCGGGCACTGGGCTTCTTCTCGAATGCCGATGTCGAGGCGCGCGAGGGTTCAGCTTCGGACCAGGTGGTGATCGACGTCGATGTCGAGGAACAGCCGACCGGGTCGCTGTCGCTCGGTGGCTCCTATGGGCGCAATGACGGCTTCGGCGTCGCGATCGGCGTGCAGGAGTCGAACTTCCTTGGCCGCGGGCAGACGCTGGCCTTCAACTGGTCGACCGCCGAGGACAACGAGGCCTACACGCTGTCCTTCATCGAACCGGCCTTCCTCGGCCGCAACGTGCGCTACGACTTCGCCATCGGCTATACCCAGAACCGGTCGGATTTCGACAGCTACAACCTCGACCGCGGCTTCTTCCGCACCGGTCTGACCTTCCCGCTGGCGGAAGGCTCGACCCTTGCCGCCCGCGTCTTCTTCGATGAGGTGGACATGGTCGCCCGGCCCGGCGCCATCAACAGTGTCACGATCGCCAACGAAACCGCGCTTGGCGCGCGGGCAAGTCAGGGGATCGGATACTCCTACGTCTTCGACAACCGGTTGACCGGGCTCGACCCGAACACCGGCTATCGTTTCGAATTGAGCCAGGATTTCGCAGGTCTGGGCGGTGACAACGATTTCATCCGCACCACGGTCAAGGCTCTGGCCCAGCGCCGCGTCCTGAACGAGGAAGTGACGCTGATCGCCTCGCTCGAAGCCGGGGCGATGGCCTGGCGCGGCACCGGGTTCAGCCGGGTCACGGACCGCTTCCAGCTCAACTCGAGCATGTTCCGAGGGTTCGAACCCTCGGGTGTGGGTCCGCGGGACCAGTCGGGCGGCGCCAATGACGCGCTGGGTGGCAATTACTATGCCGTGGCCAAGTTCGAGGCGCAGTTCCCCCTTGGCCTGCCCGAGGAACTGGGCGTGGGCGGCGCGGTCTTCTACGATGTCGGCAACCTATGGAACCTCGACAACGTGAACACGGCCGGCGGCACCATCGTCGGCGCCAACGGGTCGGCGCGGCACGTGATCGGCGTCTCGCTCTTGTGGGACACGGCGATTGGACCCTTGCGGTTCAACTTCACCAATGCGCTCAGAAAGGAAACCTTCGACCGCGAGCAGACGTTCGACTTCACCCTGCAGGCGCGGTTCTGACCGCGTCATGCGGATGGATCGGCGCGGCCTGATCGCTGCTTTCGCCGCGACACTGGCCGCTGCCGCCCTGCCGGCCACGGCCCAGCAGCTGGGCCTGCCGGAAAGCCCCATCCTGACCATCGAATCCGAACGGCTCTTCGCGCAGTCACAGTTCGGCCAGCGCATCGCCCGCGAGATCGAGGCCGAGACAGCCGTCCTGTCAGCCGAGAACCGCCGGATCGAGGCGGAACTCACTGCCGAGGAGCGCGACCTGACCGACCGGCGCGCCGATATGGCGCCTGACGCCTTCCGCGCCCTGGCCGATGCGTTCGACGCCAAGGTGCGCGATATCCGCCGCACGCAGGACGCAAAGGCGCGCGACCTCACCCGGCGCAGCGAAGCGGACCGCGTGGCCTTTCTGCAGGTGGCTGCGCCGGTGCTCGAACAGCTGATGCGCGAGGCGGGCGCCTCGGTCATCCTCGAACGCACGAGCGTCTTTCTGAGCGCCAATGCCACCGACATCACCGACCTTGCCATCGGAATGATCGACGCCGCCATCGGTGACGGATCGGAGCTGGGGCCCAACCGGGCGGACTGATACCGCGGTCGCGCCTTGCTCCCGTGCCGGGGGCTTGGTAGTGACGGGCCAGAGCCAGAACGGAAAAAGGCCCCCGATGACCGACCAGCCCACCTCCGCCGACATCGGCCTTATCCAGCGGATCATCCCGCACCGCTATCCGTTCCTGCTGGTCGACAAGGTCGTCGACATCGATGGCTATCAGTCGGCGCGCGGGATCAAGAACGTCACCGTGAACGAGCCGCATTTTCAGGGTCATTTCCCGGGCCGCCCGATCATGCCTGGCGTCACCATCGTCGAGGCGATGGCCCAGACCGCCGCCGTGATGGTGGGCGTGGCACTGGGCTATGCCGACCGCGAGCTGAAGGTCTATTTCATGGCCATCGATGGGTGCAAGTTCCGCCGCATGGTGGTGCCGGGCGATGTGCTCGAGATGAAGCTGACGACGCTGCGCGGCCGCCCCGGCGGCAAGGTCTGGCGCTTTTCGGGGGTCGCCACGGTCGAGGGTGAAATGGCGGCCGAGGCGGAGTTTACCGCCATGATGGACATGCCCGCCGAATGACCGCGCCCCTGATCCATCCCAGCGCCGTGATCGAGACGGGCGCGCGCCTGGGCGAGGGGGTGCGCATCGGCCCCTTCTGTGTCGTCGGCGCGCAGGTCGTGCTGGGCGACCGGGTCGAGCTCAAGCCCCATGCCATTGTCACCGGCGACACGCAGGTGGGCGAAGACACGGTGATCTTCTCCTTCGCCGTCATCGGCGAAGTGCCGCAGGACCTGAAATACCGCGGCGAGGACAGCCGCCTTGTCATCGGGCGGCGCAACCGCATCCGCGAACATGTGACCATGAATGGCGGCACCGAAGGCGGCGGCGGCGTGACACGCATCGGCGACGATTGCCTCTTCATGGCGGGCTGCCACATCGCGCATGACACGCAGGTGGGCGACAGGGTGATCGTGGTGAATTCCGCCGCCATCGCCGGGCATTGCGTGCTGGAAGACGACGTGATCGTGGGCGGGTTGTCGGGCGTGCACCAGTTCGTGCGCATCGGGCGCGGCGCGATCATCGGCGCGGTGACGATGGTGACGAACGACGTGATCCCCTATGGCCTTGTCCAGGCCCCGCGGGGGGAACTGGACGGCCTGAATCTGGTCGGCCTCAAGCGGCGCGGCGTGGCCCGCGCCGACATCACCGCGCTGCGCGCCGCCTTCCAGATGCTGGCGCAGGGCGAAGGCACCTTCCAGGACCGCGCCCGCCGCATGGGCGAGGAAAACGACAGCCCCTATGTGCAGGATATCGTGCGCTTCGTCCTGGGCGACAGCGACCGGTCCTTCCTGACCCCGGGCTGAGGGGCGCGGATGCTGGCGCTGATCGCAGGACGGGGCGCGCTGCCCGCGGCGGTCGCGGCAGCGCAGGGCACCCGCCCGCTGGTCTGCGTGCTGCAGGACAACCCGCCCGAGGGCCTGGCCCCCGACATCACCTTCCGGCTGGAACATCTGGGCAGTCTGATCGCCGATCTGCGTATGCGCGGCGTGACCCGGGTCTGCTTCTGTGGCGCGGTGAGCCGGCCACAGATCGACCTCGCACAGATCGACGCGGCGACGCTGCCGCTGGTGCCGGTACTGCAGCGCGCGCTCGCCCCCGGCGATGACGGGGCGCTGCGCGCGGTCATCGGTGCCTTCGAGGCGGCAGGGTTCACCGTCATCGGCGCGCACGAGGCCGCACCCAGCCTGCTGCCACCCGCCGGAACGCCGACCCGGGCAAGATCGCATGACCTTATGGCGCAGGAAGCCGCCCTTGCCGCGCAGGTTCTGGCCGGGATGGCCGCCCGCGACGAAGGACAGGCCTGCGTGCTGGCCGGCGACAGGGTGCTCGACCGTGAAGGCCCCGACGGCACCGATGCGATGCTGGCGCGCCTCGCGCGCCCTGCCGCGGCCCCCGGGCCTGACGCCGACGATCCCTTCAACTGGGCGATGGATACGGTGGGCGATCTTCTCGGCGATGCGGCCGACTGGCTGTCGGGGCCCGAGGCACCGCGCCCGGCGACCTTTGGCACGGGCGGCACGCTCTGGAAAGGCCCGAAACCGGGCCAGGACCGCCGCGCCGATCTGCCCACCATCGGCCCCGCCACCGCCCGCGCCGCCGCGCGCGCGGGCCTGCGCGGCATCGCCGTCGCGGCGGGGGGGGTCCTCGTGCTCGACCCCGCCGCCACGATCGCCGAATGCGACCGCGCGGGGCTGTTCCTGACCATCCGGGACATCGCCTGATGCGCGCCTTCCTCATCGCGGGTGAAGTCTCGGGCGACCGCCTGGGCGGGGCGCTGATGCGCGGGCTCACGCGCCTTTCCCCGGGCATCGCCTATGAGGGCATCGGCGGCACCGAGATGCAGGCGCTGGGCCTGACCAGCCTCTTTCCGATGGAGACGCTCAGCGTCATGGGCCTGGCCGAGATCCTGCCGCGCTATTTCGATCTGAAGGCGCGCATCCGGCAGACGGCCGAAGCGGTGATCGCCGCCGATCCGGATGTGCTCATCACCATCGACAGCCCGGATTTCTGCCTGCGCGTGGCCAAGATCGTGAAGGCGGCGCGCCCGTCCTTGCGCATCGTGCATTACGTGGCCCCCACCGTCTGGGCCTGGCGGCCGGGGCGCGCGGCGAAGATGGCGCGCGTGGTCGATCACGTGCTGGCGCTCTTCCCGTTCGAGCCGCCCTACATGACCGCCGCAGGCATGGACTGCGATTTCGTGGGCCACCCGGTGGTGGCCGAACCCCTGCCGTCCCCTGAGGATGAGGCGCTTCTGCGCGACAGCTTCGGGCTGGGGGAAGCGGATGTCCTCCTCGTCCTGCCGGGGTCGCGCCGGGGCGAGGTGACGCGCCTCGCCGAACCCTTCGGGCAGGCGCTGCGGCTGTTTCTTGCAGAGCGGCCGATGCGCGTGGTGATCCCCGCGCCGGGCGCCGTCGCCGGGCTGGTGCGCAGCCTGACCGCCGACTGGCCGGGCGACCCGGTTGTGATCGACGCCGCGACGCCCGACGCCGCCCGGCTCAAGCGCGGCGCCTTCGGCGCGGCAAGCCTCGCGCTCGCGGCATCGGGGACGGTCTCGCTCGAACTGGCCGCGGCGCGCACGCCCATGGTGATCGGCTACCGCTTCTCGCCCCTCACCTGGATGATCCTCAAACGCATGATGCAGGTGGATACCGGCACGCTGGTCAACCTCGTGTCCGAGACCCGCGTGGTCCCTGAACGCTTCGGTCCCGACTGCACCGGTGAAAACCTGGCCCATGATCTCGCCCGCGTCGCCGCCGATAGCCAGGCACAGATCGCAGCCATGCGCCTGACGATGGAGCGGCTGGGGCAGGACGGCGAAGACCCCGGCCTGCGCGCCGCCCGTGCCGTGCTCGGGGGCCTCGGCACCCGGTCCCCTGCTTCTTCGGGTTCACAAATATCCCGGGGGTGAGCCTCGCAGAGGCGAGGGGGCAGAGCCCCCCTCCGCTCACCGGCCTTTCCAGATCCAGCCGCCGCCCAGCACCCGCGTGCCGCCTGTCTCGTAGAAGACGCAGGCCTGACCGGGCGAGACGCCCTCTTCGGGGTTCAGCAATTCCACTTCCGCCTCGGCCGGCGACAGCGGGCGCAGAATCGCCTCGCGCGGGGGGCGGGTCGAGCGGACCTTGACCGAGACGTGCCATTCCGCCCGGCTGTCGAAGGGTGCATCGCCCAGCCAATTGACCTCGCGCACCGGCACGGTGCGGGTGGCCAGCAGCTCTTTCGGGCCGACGATCACGCGTTTGCCATCGACGTCGAGGCCCACGACATAAAGCGGCTCGCTCAAGCCCCCGATGCCGAGACCACGGCGCTGGCCGATCGTGTAGCGGATCACACCCTCGTGCCGGCCCAGAACCCGGCCATCGGCATGCACGATCTCGCCGGGTTCGCCCGCGCCGGGGCGCAGTTTCTCGATCACCGCGGCATAATCCCCGTTCGGCACGAAGCAGATGTCCTGGCTGTCGGGCTTGTCGGCGACGGCCAGCCCGTATTGTGCGGCCAGCGCGCGCGTCGCGTCCTTGGACGGCAGGTGGCCGAGTGGAAAGCGCAGGAAGGCCAGCTGGTCCGGCGTGGTCGAGAACAGGAAATAGGACTGGTCGCGCGCCGCATCCGCCGCGCAATGCAGCTCCGGCCCGTCCGGGCCGTCCTTGCGCTGGATGTAATGCCCCGTCGCCATGCAGTCGGCGTCGAGATCGCGCGCGGTCTCGAGCAGGTCCTTGAACTTGACCCGCTCATTGCAGCGGATGCAGGGCACGGGCGTGGC